>JANLWM010000079.1:0-6558 GCA_031364525.1 Chloroflexota bacterium
CTCGGCGACAGCGAGAAAGATGACCGATTCAGCCCGCTTGATCCGGTCGGCGAGGAACGTCCGAGCGCCGTCCTGGTCCCCCGGTCGCTCGTAGAACAGACGGGACGCATCGAACAGCGGGACGAGCACATCGAGATCAACCAGATCCGCGCGGACCACGCGGCTCTCGGACGGGACGGCGCTCACGAGCGGATGGTATCGGCGGGACCTTCGGCCCTTGCGTCGGCCGGGCCGGGGTCCGACCCTCAATTCATGGCACGCACACCGCGTCAGGTCCGCACGCCGCGAGAGGCGCTGGCCACGTCGGCTCGCCGGACCGGGCCGTCCCGGCGCCAGCTCGGCATCGTCGCGGCCGTCGCGGTCGCTGCGGTCGCTGCGCTCATCGTCCTCGGGAACATGCAGCCGCCGCCACCACCGTCCACGTCCGCGGCGGGGATCACGGTCTCCGCCAACGTGATGGGAGGGATCACGGCGCCTGTGACGATCGAGGAGTTCGCCGACTTCCAGTGTCCGGCGTGCCGCGTCTTCGCGACGGGGACCGAGCCGCAGCTGCGGACGGCGTACATCGCGACCGGGAAGGTCCGGTTCGTGTTCCGCCACTTCGCCTTCATCGGCGCTGAGTCCACGTGGGCCGGCGAAGCCGTCGAGTGCGCGGGCGAGGAAGGCCGGTTCTTCGACCTACACGACCGGATCTACGCCGCGCAGCGCGGCGAGAACACCGGCGCGTTCTCGAAGCTCAACCTGCAGAAGATCGCTCGTGACCTCGGCCTATCAGCGGGATTCGATGCGTGCCTGGCCGGCGACCGCTACGCGCAGCGCGTTCGCTCCGACACGACCGCCGGGCAGCAGAAAGGCGTGGCCGCGACGCCCACGCTGTTCATCAACGGCCGCAAGTACGAGGGCACCATGTCGTTCGAGCAGCTGCAGGCGATCATCGATCCGCTCCTGAAGTGACCGAGCGCGGCATGCGCCTCGCGGCCCTCGCGCTCGCCGTCATCGGGTCGGCCGTCTCCGCGTATCTCACCTGGGTCCATTACTCGGGCCAGCTCGCGCTGTGCCTCGGAGCGGGTGGCTGCGAGACGGTGCAGGCGAGCCAGTACGCGGAGCTCGCCGGAGTGCCCGTCGCGCTCCTTGGGCTCGTCGCGTTCGTGGCGGCGACCGCGATCACCGCACTCCGGCTTCGCGCCGGCGCGTCGGCGTGGACCCTCACCGCCCAGTTCGGCATCGGGCTCGCCGGGACGCTCTTCGCCGCCTATCTCACGTACCTCGAGCTGTTCGTCATCCACGCCATCTGCCCGTGGTGCGTGGTCGCCGATTCCGCGATGGTGGGGGTCTTCGCCATCGCATTGCTCGAGCTCCGCGCTGCTCCAAGTGCGTGACCTAGGCTCGTGGGCGTGCCTGACGCCTACGCCCTGGTCCTCCATTCGCACCTGCCGTACGTCCGTGGCGCCGGCCTGTGGCCGCATGGGGAGGAGTGGGTCCACGAGGCGATCCTCGGCACATATCTCCCGCTCCTCGTCCTGCTGCACGACCTTCGCGCTGAGGGCGTGCGCTACCGCGTCACGATCGGCCTGACCCCCGCGCTCCTTGAGCAGCTCGCGGACCCGGACATTCGCGCGCGCTTCCGCATCTACGTCGATGACCAGATCCACCGGGCAGAGCTCGACGCGTGGGACTTCGGCGTCGCCGGCGATGCGGCGCGCCAGTCCGTCGCGGAGTTCTATCGGGCGTCATACACGCGGTCGAAGCAGGCATTCGTGGACCGATTCGAGACCGACATCGTGCGCGCGTTCGCCGATCTCGCCCGGACCGGCGAGGTCGAGCTTCTCACGTCGGCGGCGACGCACGGATACCTGCCGCTCCTGGATGCGCGTTCCGTCGAAGCGCAGCTGTCGATCGGCGCCGCGTCGACCGCGCGGCTCACGGGTCTCGAGCCGACCGGCATCTGGCTCCCTGAGTGCGCGTACCGGCCCGGCCTCGAACGAGCGCTCGAGCGCCACGGCATCACCCACTTCTTCACGGATGCGGTGCTGATGAGTGGCCGTGAGGTACGACCGGCGGCGAGCCGGTTCCGCGCACGACCTGCCGACAGCTGGTCGGGCGGTGGCGGCCCGACCCCGATCGTCGTCCGAGGCGACCCGCTGAGCGATGCGCCGGTCGATCTCTTCCGTCCATATCTCGTCGCTGATTCGACAGTTGCCGCGATCTCCCGTCACCCGGAGGTCTCCGGGCGGGTGTGGTCGGCGGCGCAGGGCTACCCGGGTGACCCGTTCTACCGGGAGTTCCATCGCAAGGACGATCGGTCGGGCCTTCGCTACTGGCGCGTGAGCGGTACGACCGTCGACCTCGGTGCCAAGTCCGAGTACGTGGTCGCCGCGGCCGCCGAGCGGGCACGCGTGCACGCCCAACACTTCGCGGCGTCGGTTCGCGCCGAGCTCGCAGTGCATCGCGCGACGACCGGCAGTGACGGCATGCTCGTGACGACGTTCGACAGCGAGCTGTTCGGACACTGGTGGTTCGAGGGCGTCGAGTGGCTGGGGCTCGTCCTCCGCGAGCTCGGCGACATCTCGACGACCGCGGCCGGCCGGCTCGCGGCGGAGCCTCCGCGTGAGCGCATCGCCCTGGCCGAAGGCTCGTGGGGGAAGAACAACGATCACTCGACGTGGATCGCTCCAGAGACCGAGTGGATGTGGGATGGGATCCGCAGCGGGGCGGCGCAGGTCCGCCTACTTGCCGACGATCCGCCGAAGGACGAGCTGCGGAAGCGCGCCGCCGATCACGCGTTGCGGGAGCTGCTCCTGCTCGAGTCGAGCGACTGGCCGTTCCTCGTCACGACCGGACAGGCGTCGGACTACGCGGGGGAGCGGTTCCGCTCGCACGCGCTGCGGCTCCATCGATCGCTCGAGCTCGCGGCGCGCGGGACCGCCGCGGATCTCGTGGAGCTGCGCAGCCTCGAGCGCTCGGACAACCCGTTCCCCGACGCGAAGATCGAGCGCTTTCGGGAGTCTGGCTAAGCTAGCCCTTCTTCTTCGCGTCGGCCGCAGGCGCGCCCTTCGCGGCTGGCGCGGCACCCTTTGCGGCACCGGCAGCTGCACCGGCCGCAGGCGCGGCACCTTCGGCAGCGGCCTCGCCCTCGGCAGCCTCGGCCTCCGCGGCAGCGGCCACGGGCTTGACCTCTTCCACGGCGCGCGGCGCGACCGCCTTGGCGACGACCGCCTCGGCGTCATTCAGGATCAGGATCTTCGATGCATCGATGACGAGGTCGCGGATGTAGATGGTGTCCTCGATCTGTTCGATCTTCGAGAGGTCGACCTCGATCTGATGCGGGATGTCCTGCGGGAACGCCTCGATGCGGACGTCGGAGAGCGCATGGACCATGACCCCGCCGTACGTCTTGACCGCCGGCGACTCGCCGCCGAAGTGGAGTGGTACGACCGCGTGGGTCTTCTCGGTGAGCGAGACGCGGACAAAGTCGACATGGAGGAGGGATCCGGTGCGCGGCTCGCGCGACACGTCGTGCACGAGCACGGGGACCTCGCCACCGTCGAGACCGGTCAGGGAGAGCAGGGTCGTCTGGCCCCAGCGGCGGTAGCCCTTCTGGAATGAGGCGGTGTCCGTCTCGACCGGCGCCGAGTCGATGTGGCCTCCGAAGATCACCCCAGGCAGGCGCCCTTCGCGGCGCAGACGCCCGACCTTCTTGCCGAGGATGACGCGCGAACGGACTTCGAGCTTCGGTGCTTCAGCCATGCAGGATCGCTCCCCCTGTTACGCGGCTTTGGAGACTTGATTATCTCAGGGCGGGGTCGGTAGGTCCACCACGAGGCGCGCGGGGCTCGCAAGCTCGCTGACCTTGGCGCAGGCCAGGCGCTCGAGGCCCAGTCCCCAGGTCATGATCCGTTCGAAGTCGTCGATGAGCTTCACCGTGCGGACGAGCGGGAGCCCGGGGCGGATCTCGGTCTGAGTGAAGGTCTGCTTGCCGGTGGCCGGGTCCACGGTCGAGGCGTTCCGGAAACGCACCTGCAGGAACGCGTTGCCATCGACGGGGACCGGCCGTCCGCTCCCGCCACCGATGAACTGACTGACCACGGCGATGTCATAGAGCGGCAGCCCGTAGACGCCGGCTGGCACGCTGGACGGGCCGAACTCGAAGACCACACGGTCGAGGCCGGGCTGATGGGCCGTCCGGATCGCGACGAGCTGCGCCTGGGCGCTCGGATCGCCGCCGTTCTGGGCCGGGCAGGCTGCCTGCGGGGCCGATCCGGTCGGGATCGGGCTGGGGCTGGGCGACGCGCTCGCCGTCGGCGATGGAGTCGGCGGCGGGGTGGGCGAAGAAAGGGCGAGGCTCGCCGTCGCTGCCGGCGATGACGTTGGCGGGGGGGTCGATGGGGGAACGGCGACCGGCCCCGGCTGGAGCGCGAGCACCACGACCACCGCAGCTGCCAGGACCACCGCGCCGATGAGAAGGAGGCGACCGATCACTCCTGAAGTGTGACGCGAACTGCACGTATTGTCGACGATCCAAACAAACGAGCGTCGTATTTGTACGCAGAGCGTACGTCGCTACGAAATTTGGTAGAATGACCTCCAAGTGGCTGACAAGCTGCGTTTGGCGCTGGTTTTCCACCAGCACCAGCCAGCGGGGAACTTCCCACATGTGTTCGCGGACGTGGCCGAGCGCGCGTATGCGCCGCTCGTGGCCGCGCTCTATCGGCACCCCGAAGTAAAGGCGACGCTCCACTTCTCTGGTCCGCTGCTCGATTGGCTCGAGGCGAACCGGCCGGACGTCATCGGCGATCTCGCCGATCTGGTAAAGCGCGGTCAGATCGAGCTCCTGTCGGGCGGCTACCACGAGCCGATCCTCGTGGGCATTCCGCGCCGCGACGCCGTCGGGCAGATCCGCTCGCTCACCGACCGCGTCGCCGCGATCTTCGGCCGCCGCCCGCTGGGGGCATGGCTGACCGAGCGCGTCTGGGAGCCGCACCTGCCGTCGGTCCTCGCTGAGGCCGGCGTCGCGTACACGGTGCTGGACGAGGAGCACTTCCTCCAGGCCGGCCTCCGGCGCGACGAGCTGGGAGAATCGTTCATCACTGAGGACCAGGGCTTCCCGCTCGTCCTCTATCCCGCGAACACGCGGCTGCGGTATCTCATCCCGTTCCGTGACGTGAGCCAGACCATGAAGGAGCTCCGGGAGCGGCAGGCCGCCGGCGCGAAGCTCGTCGTGTACGCGGATGACGGCGAGAAGTTCGGCGCATGGCCGGGCACCCACCAGCGCGTGCACAAGGACGGCTGGCTCGAGGACTTCTTCACCCAGATCGCGCAGGCCGACTTCCTCGAGACCACGACCCTCGAGGACGCTTGGATCTTCCAGAAGCCGTCACGGCGCGTGTACATCCCGGGGGGCACCTATCACGAGATGGGGGAGTGGTCGCTCGACGCGAGCGCGGCGCGGCGATTCGCGCAGGCCCGGAACTCACTGAAGGACGATCTCTCGTGGCTCATCGCGCTTCCGCCGTGGCGGAACTTCCTGGCGAAGTACCCGGAGGCGAACGCGCTGCACAAGCGGATGCTCATCGTGTCGGAGGAGCTCGCCCGCCGCAGCATCCTCGACGCGTCACCCGAGGTCCGGCAGGCCCAGCAGAACCTCTGGCGGGCGCAGACGAACGATGTGTATTGGCACGGGGTGTTCGGCGGGCTCTACCTGCCGCACCTTCGCGCCGACGCGTACGGCTCGCTGCTGCGCGCCGAGCGTCTGCTCGCCGAGCGGCGCGTCGCATCGGGTGAGCAGCGCGACTACGACGTCGACGGACATGACGAATACATCTTCCGGGGCAATGCCGGCGCGGTCTTCGTGCACGTCGAGGGCGGCGCGATCATCGAGTGGGACGTCTACGCCCCGGCCGCGAACCTCATCGACACGATGGCGCGGCGTCCTGAAGCCGAGCACGAGGTCCTCCGCCGGGCCGAGAAGGCCGGCAAGCTCAAGATCGGAAAGACCGCCGACAAGGATGCGAAGTCCATCCACGATGTCGTGCGGGCCAAGGAGCGCGGTCTGGTCAAGCTCCTTGAATACGACGATGCCCGTCGGGCGTTCTTCCAGGACAGCTTCCAGGTCGGCCGTGACGAGCCGGTGAGCCTGCACGCGTTCCCGTATCAGCTCACCCCGCAGCGCGAGGCGCGCACCGTGAGCCTCATCCTCGAGCCGCCGGCGCGCGCGCTCGCGAGCGTCCCCGGCTTTGGGATCCGCAAGGACATCCGCATCGCGGACGAGGGTCTGGCCGCGGGCGTGCGATACCGCCTGCGCAACGAAGGCGAAGAGACGATCGAGCTCCGGTTCACCAGCGTCTCGAACGTCGCGTTCGTCGGCGAGGCGAACGTGGGCGACCTGTTGACCCTCGGGACGCGCAAGACCACGCCGGGCAAGCCCCTCGAAGGCGTCCGCAACGTGGCGGAGATCCTTGTGCACTCCGAGATGCGACGCTTCGACATCACGATGGCGATCGACCCGCCGGCCGAGGCCGCGGTCAAGCCGATCTACGCCATCGCGAATTCGGAGGAGGG
>JANLWM010000090.1:0-2601 GCA_031364525.1 Chloroflexota bacterium
TCCGCGAGGTGGCGGCCGCTCTTGCGCGCGAACAGCGCCGAACCTTCGACGGTGCGCAACACGAGCTCCTCGGCCACGCGTCGCGAGAAGCCCAGGTGCACGCCCGCGTCGACGAGCGCCTCCATGAGCAGGAACACGTACGTCGGTCCCGTGGCCGAGAGCGCCGTCGCCATATCGATGTACGACTCGTCCTCGACCATCAGCTCTTCGCCCAGCGCGGCCACGATGGTCTTGGTGCGCTCGCGCTGATCGGCGGTCACCGCGTGCGACGGGAACCACGCGGTCACGCCCATGCCGACCTGCGCCGGCGTGTTGGGCATCGCGCGCACGATCGCCGGGTGCGCGAGACCCAGCTCGAGGGCGCGCATGTTCGCGCCGGCGACGATGGAGATCACGAGCTGGTCCTTGCGCAGCTTCCCGCGCAGCTCCTTCATCACCGTCGGCAGGACCTGCGGCTTGACCGACAGGACGACGACGTCCGCCGCTTTGGCGGCGTCGGCGTTCGCCGCGTGCGCCACGATGCCGTACGTCTTCGCAAGCTCGGCCCGCCGCTCGCGACGCGGTCCGGTCACGGACAGCCGCGACGGGGTGACGAGGTGCTTGTCGAGGAGCGCCTTGATCATCGATTCGGCCATGACGCCGCCCCCAATGAATGCGATCCGATCCCGTGCCATGAGGGAAGTATGCGGGTGGCGATGACTGTCTCGTCATGCGGGCGGCCGAGCAGGCCCGACCATGGGGCGGTGAAGGCCATCGTTCTCGTCGCGGCGCTCGTGCTGGGAGCGTGCGGCACCACCCTGGCAGGTGCGTCGCCCTCGCCGACTCTCCGCTTCGTGAGCCCGACCGCCTCGGCTGCTCCGACCGGCAGGCTGCCTGGGTCGGTCGTACGCATCACGGTGAATGGAGCGCCGTACGTGGACGGCACGGGATTCACGCTGGCGCCCACCGGTGGGCCGGTCGCGATCGTGATGACCTTCCCGTTCGCCGTCGACAAGTCGTCGGTGGAGCGTTGGCTCCCCAATAGGGCACCGCCGACCTGGACGGATGACCGGACCGCCCAGCTGACCTTCAGGGAGACCGAGCCGATCGGCTTCAAGATCGCCGAGACGCGCGCCGCGACCGGCGATGCGGTGATCGATTGGTTCACGGTGAACGTCGATTTCCCGGGGACGCGCGTGGTCAACATCTTCGCGACCGGTGAGGCCTACGCCATCGCGACCGGGGGATCACGAACGGCTTCCGAGTCGTACCACGTGACCGCGGCCGGCGCGCTCACCGTAGACCCGCAGGGCGGGCGGGCCATCCAGTACCAGGCCATCGGGCCCGCGGCAGGCGTGACGCCCACGATGGTCCAGCTCTTCACCGGCAAAGGCACGCCGCTCCCGCCGATCACCGCCTCGGACGGTCCATTCGCGTTGGCCGACTGGCTGCCGGACGGGCGTCTGGTGATGGTCGGGCGGAGCGTCTGGGTGGGGAACGGCGACGGCAGCGCGATGCGCAAAGTCGCTGACGCGATCGCTGCTGCGGGCGGGCTGCCGTGGACGGCGGTCCCGAACGCCGCGGGCGACCGCGTCGCGATCTGGGCCTACAACTCCGATGGCCACGTCGCGGTGGTCGATCTCAAGGATGGAACGGTCACGCGCGTGGCCGGCCCATTCCGCCGCTATGCGGCCGATGGCTACGTCTGGCTTGCGTGGTCGCGCGACGGGACGATGCTCGCGGGCGTCGACAGCGACAGCGAGACCGGATCGGCGAAGGCGAGGGTGCGCGTCGTGGACCTCGCCGCCGGAAAGACCCTGCGGACGATCGAGGGGGGCGCCATCAAGGTCGCATCGTTCCCCAATGGCGAGCTGATCGTCACGCGGGATGCGGGCGAGCAAGGTGCGGGCGCGCGGCTGCTCGGCATCGTCATGGGGTTCGACGGCCTGGAACATCAGCGGTACCACGGCTGCGACTGGACGATGTCGCCTGACGCGCGCTACATCCTCCAGTCCGAATGCGGCGGTGCCGGGTACTCGGGATTCACGATCTTCGAGCTCATCGCCAACGCCCGTCCCCCGACCGGCATCGCGTTGTCGGGCCAGTTCCGGCGCTACCTGCACTCGGGGCGGCTCGTCTTCTACTAGAGCTCCTTCGCGTACTCCACGGTCTTCTCGCGCCGGTAGCCGAGAGCCTCCCAGAACCGCATCGCGTAGGTGTTGTCGTCCCACACGATCAAGTTCAGCTTCGGGCACCCCAGCGCGCGCAGCCGGGTCTAATCTCGGCCACGAGGTCGCGGCCGATGCCCCGGCGCCGCTCGTCCTTGTGGACCGCGACGTGGTAGAGCCACCCGCGGCGACCGTCCCAGCCGGCGAGAGCCGAGCCCACCAGGTGGCCGTGTTCCTCCGCGATGATGAGCAGGCCGGGGTTCCGCGCGGCGAACCGGTCGAGCGACGCGTCGTCGTCGCCGGGACGGATCTGGATGCCGCAGGTCAGCCAGAACGTGCGGAGGCGGTCACCGTCGCCGGGGCGGTACGTCCGGAGGTCCACATCTTCCATACTCCCACCATGCGCTTCGGGCGTTTCGAGGTAGACATCTTCAGCGACGGCACGTTCAAGCTG
>JANLWM010000111.1:0-3812 GCA_031364525.1 Chloroflexota bacterium
CGTTTCTTCGAGCTCCACCGGCTCAGCCGCGGAGAGAAGGCCGACTTCATGACCCCGGACGCCGAGCACTTCTTCCGCGACATCGCCGACGCCCTGGCGCCACTCGATCGTCTGCGGTTGGGCGTGTTGTCCTTCGACGGCGTGGACGCGGCGGTCCTCTACGGCTTTTCGCTCGGCCGGGTCCTGGCGCTCTACAACGCGGCGTACGACCCCGGGCTCGCCTCGCTGTCGGTCGGCATCATCAGCCACGCCTGGGAGATCCGGGAGGCGATCGCGCAGGGCTACACGACGTACGACCTGCTCCGCGGGGATGAGCCGTACAAGTACGACCTCGGCGCGGTCGACCGGTGGCTCGGACGACTGGACGCGGTGCAGGCCTGATGCGCATCGCGATGCTCTCCGTCCACGCCTGCCCAATGGCAAAGCTCGGCGGCCGTGACTCCGGCGGGATGAATCTCTACATCCGCGAGCTCGCGCGCGATCTCGCGCGCCGCGGCATCGAGGTGGACGTCTACACGCGGCAACGTGAGAACGACCATCCGACGATCCAGGAGATCGTGCCTGGAGCGCGCGTCATTCACATCTCCGCGGGGCCGGTCAGCTACATCTCGAAGATGGACGTGTACGACCGGCTGGAGGAGTTCACCGCCGGCGTCGACGCGTACGTGCAGGCGGAGGGCCTTCATTACGACGTCATCCACGCGCACTACTGGCTCTCGGCCGAGGTCGCTCGGGTGCTCGCCCCACGATGGGACGTGCCGCGCATCCAGATGTTCCACACGCTTGGCCTGGTGAAGCGCGAAGTGATGGACGAGGACATTGACGGCGAGAGCGACGTGCGCATCGCCATCGAGCGTCGTGCGATCCATGACTCGGCCGCCGTGGTCGCGGCCAGCGAGATCGAGGCCGGCGAACTGGAGCAGCTCTATGGAGCCGACGCGGCGAAGCTGCGGATCATCCCGTGCGGCGTGGACCCCGAGGTGTTCCATCCGATCCGGCAGGCCGATGCCCGCCGGGAGCTCGGACGCGACGAATGCGAGCAGATGGTGCTGTTCGTCGGACGGATCGAGCAGATCAAGGGCATCGACGTGCTGCTCAAGGCATTCGGACTCCTGTTCCAACGCTACCCCGAGCAGCGCGGTGAGCTATGCCTGCTCGTCGTCGGTGGCGCCCTCGATGCGGAGGACGGCGAGGCCGAGACGGAGAAGATCGTCGAGCTGCGCCGGCTCGTCCACGAGCACAGGCTCGAGGACACCGTCGACTTCGTCGGCTCGCAGGAGCAGCAGCGTCTCGCGCTCTTCTACAACGCCGCGGACCTCTGCGCCGTGCCCTCGCTGACAGAATCCTTCGGCCTGGTCGCACTCGAGGCGATGGCCTGCGGCACGCCTGTGGTCGGCACGCGCGTCGGCGGCCTGCAGACGCTCGTCGAGAACGACGTGTCCGGTCTCCTCGTGCCAGCAGGCGACGACGCGGCGCTCGCGGAGGGCATCGCGCGCATGCTGATGGACCCGGCGCTCCGGTTACGCCTCGCAGCAGGGGCTCGCGAGCGGTCGAAGGCCTATTCGTGGCATCGTGTCGGCGAGGCGGTCGCCGCCTTGTACGCGGATCTCATCCAGCCGGTGGAGGTCTGATGGCGGACGCGTTCGAGCTCCCGCGGCGCGCGATGGCGATCGTGGCGCATCCCGATGATGTGGACTTCGGCTGCTCTGGCACGATCGGACTCTGGACCAAGCTGGGCGTCCATCTCACGTATTGCCTCATCACGAGCGGAAACAAGGGCACCCATGACCCGAAGATGACGCCGGAGCGGATCGCCGCGATCCGTGAAAAGGAGCAGCAGGAGGCCGGGCGGCGTGCGGGCGCATCGGAGTTCGTCTTCCTGCGTCACGACGATGGTGAGACGGAGGTCTCCATGGATCTCCGCGGCGAGGTCTGCAAGCAGATCCGGATCCATAAGCCGGACCTCGTGTTCTGCCAGGACCCCTGGCGCACGTACCAGATGCATCCCGATCACCGCGTGGCCGGTTGGGCCGGGCTCGACGGCATCATCGCCGCACGGGACCACCTGTTCTTCCCCGAGCAGCTGACCGGCGGTCTCGCACATCACCGGGTGTCGCGCGTGCTGCTATTCGGCACGTCCGACCCGAACATCTGGTTCGACATCACGACGACGATGAAGACGAAGGTCCACGCGTTGCAGGCGCACGAGAGCCAGATCAAGGATTTCAAGCAGCTCGACGAGCGGATGAACATGTTCGCCGCCGCGACGGGCAAGGCCTGGGGCCTCGAGAAGGCCGAGGCGTTCCGCTACCTCGAGCTCGCGTAGCGTCATGAACACCGGCCGTCCGCCGGCGGTCGCGCTGTTCGCCGCGACCGCGCTCGCGATCGGCCTGACCGTGGGCTTCGGGCTCGGCCTGTGGCTGCTGCTCGCACGGGTGGGGGGCGTCGGCCTGTTCGGCGCGAGCTGGCTCGTTCTGGTCCAGGTCCACGGGATCGTCCAGCTCTTCGGGTTCGCCGGCCTCTTCGCGATGGGCATCGCGCTCCACGCCCTGCCGCGTTTCCGCGGTGCGGAGGCACCGTCGAGATGGCTGGTGTGGATCACGTACCTCTCGACGGTGACGGGGCTGGGGATCCGTTCGATCGCCCAGTCAGTGCCGGAGCTTCCGGGCCGGGGAGGACTGCTGCTTCTCGGGAGTGCGCTCCTCTTGCTTGGGATGGTCACCTTCGCGGCAGCCGCGCTCCGCGCGCTCATCGGCGGTCGCAACCCGCATCGGGCCGACGAGCTTGTGATCGGAGCCGGCGTGGCGCTGTTCCCCGTCGCCGCGCTCCTCGTCGCGCTCGAGGCGGGCTCGCCGACGCTCATCGTCGATCAGGTGACCGACGACCGCGCGCTCTGGACGATGCTTCTCGGCGGCATCGGCACGCTGATCTTCGGCGCGTGGGCGCGCCTTGCACCGGGTTTCGTCGCGGCGCTGCCGGCCAAGCCGAGGCTGTTGCTCGCGGGTGTCGTCCTGTGGCTCCTTGGTGCCGCGGGCGTGGCCGGCCGGTCGCCCGCCGGCCCGTGGCTGCTGCTCGCAGGACTCGCGATCACGACCTACGCCCTCAGCGTGTTCGGCCCGGGCATCGCCCACCAGCCGCTGCAGGACCACGCCCGGCTGACGCGCATCGGCGTGCGTTCCGCCTTCGGGTGGGCATTCGTCGGCGTCGGGATCCTCACGGCGGGCACCGCTGGCGTTGCCGCGGTCTTGCGCGCCTCTGCGGGCCCAGCCAGCCACTGCCGGCGGCGCAGCAATCCGCGCACGCGCGCCAGCAGGATCGCCAGCTCGAACGGCTTCGGCAGGTAGTCGTCGGCGCCGCTTTCGAAGCCCATGAGCACGTCTTCGGGACGGGCCCGCGCCGTCAGCATCAGGATGGGCACGAAGTCGCTCTCGCCACGCAACGCGCGCGCCACGTCGAACCCGTTCTTGCCCGGCAGCATGATGTCGAGCACCACCGCGTCGAACTGGTCGCGTTCGGCCCGCAGCAGGGCGAGCGCGTCGGCGCCGTCGCCCACCACCTGCACGTCGTGTCCGTCGGCGGCCAGGTTGAAGCGCAGCCCTTCGGCCAGGTGCTGCTCGTCTTCGACGATCAGGATGCGGCTCACGCCGATCGCTCCGGCGCCAGCTTGGGCAACTCGAGTGTGAAGGTCGCGCCCTTGCCCTCGCCCTCGCTCTCCGCAAACACCCGGCCGCCGTGCTGACGCGCGATCGAGCGCACGATGTAGAGGCCTAGCCCGGTGCCCTTCACCGAGAAGCCGCGTGCCTGGAAGCGGT
>JANLWM010000117.1:0-2298 GCA_031364525.1 Chloroflexota bacterium
TGGAGATCCTCGCTCCGTACTGGAACTTCGCGCTCGTTCACCCGCTCATCTCGCTGCTCGTCGGCGCGTACGACCTGGTCCATGACTTCGGGTTCGCCATCGTCGCCGTCACGGTCGTGATCCGGCTCGCGCTCTACCCGCTCTTCGTCACCCAGATCCGCAATCAGCGGGCGATGCAGGAGCTCGCGCCGGCGATGGCCGACCTGAAAGCGAAGTTCGGCACCGACAAGCAGAAGCTGACCCAGGAGCAGATGAAGCTGTACCAGGAGCGTGGGTACAACCCCGCCATGGGGTGCCTGCCGATCCTGCTGCAGATGCCGCTGCTCCTTGCGATGTACGCCGCGTTCATTCAGACGCCGTCCCTCGATGGCGAGCATCTTCGCGAGATCCTCATTCCATTCGTGCCGGTGCCGATCGGGCCAAAAGAGCTGCTGGACCTCACCGCCCACTGGATCCCCTGGATGAGCCAGTGCCCGCCCACCGTTGCCGGAGAAGCCTGCGGTCTCGGCGCGCCGGATCCCTGGCACGTCCTTCCGATCATCGCGGGGGCGACGCAGCTGATCTCGTCGGTGATGTTCCAGCCGTCCATCAGGCCCAAGACCATCGATCCGCAGCAAAAGATGATGCAGTCGATGCAGTACTACTTCCCGCTCATCACGGTCTTCATCGCGTGGAGCCTGCCAGCGGGACTCGGGTTGTATTGGGTCACGACGACGGTCTTCGGGATCGTGCAGCAGTATTTCGTGAGCGGCTGGGGACAGCTGCCACGATTCCTCCCGTTCCTCAAGCGGTTCCCGTCGCCGGCGGACCGCAGCCTTGCGGGTCGGCAGCGCGCGGCCCTCGAGGAGGAGCAGCGGGACATGGCGGCCAAGCCGGCAGCAGTCGTGGTCGACGGACCCGGCGCGCAGCGCTCGCGTCAGGCGCGTAGGCAGAAGAACACCAAGCGGAAGTAGGGGCGCCCAACGTGGGCCCGATCCAGAGGGGGGACGCGATGCCATTGCGGGGCGAAGAGTTCACCGGACGTACCGTCGAAGAGGCGATCGAGCGGGGTCTGCTCGATCTCGGTCGCAAGCGATCAGAGGTCGACATCGAGATTCTGGAGCGCGGGAAGCCCGCGAACATGCTCGGCATGGGTGGGGTCGACGCGCGAGTCCTCCTGTCGTTCACCGAGGAAGAGCGCGCAGAGGTGCCCGAACCGGTCATCGACGAGGCTGATGTTCCGCGCCGGCCCGACGCGATCCGTGCCTCGGCCGATCGTGCGGCCGATCGTGCCGCGGATGAGGCCGAGCAGGCGGCACCGCTCCTGGCGGAGGATCTTGTCGCCGGCCTCGATGTGCTCAAGGCGCTGCTCGCGAAGATGGACGTCGAGGCCGAGATCACGCTTGACGGCCGGCCGGGCCTGGAAGGCCTCGATATCGAAGGCTCCGAGCTCGACGTGCTCATCGGTCGCGGCGGCGAGACGCTCGTCGCGCTCCAGCAGATCGTGTCAGCCATCACCTCGAAGACGGTCGGGCATACCGTTCACGTGCCGATCGACGTCGAGGGTTATCGCCACCGTCGCGAGGAACAGCTGCGCGAGATCGCACAGCGTGTCGCCGGCCGCGTCCGGACCACCAGCCAGGCAGTGACGCTCGAGCCGATGCTCGCGTTCGAGCGGCGCATCGTTCACCTCGCCCTGCAGGGCCAGGCCGGTGTCCGTACCGAGTCGGTCGGCATGGATCCGAACCGCCGCGTCATCGTGAGCTCCACCGCCGCCGGCGCGCATGGACCGGACAGTGGCTTCCGTCCGGCTCCGTCAGGTCCGGGTGGCTTCCGTGGCGGCCCCCGTTCGTCTGGGCCCGGCGGCCCCGCTGGTGCCGGTGGCTTCGGTGGGCGCCGGCCATATCCCGCTCGCCCCGGCGGTGTTCGGCCGCCACGTACCGGAGGCTTCGGCCCGCCTCGCTAGTGCGCGATCACAACTGGTCGGCGGAGCGCGTCCGGGGCAATTTCCGCCTCGACGCCTTTTCCGGCGTTTGCGCGGGCGTGTATCTCGGTGTCGTGATCGGCTTCCTCCCTGTCGTCGTCCGGCGCATGGGCGGATCGACCGAAGCGGTCGCGCTCGTGGTCGCGGGGCCATTCATCGGACATCTCTTTTCACCGGTGTTCGGCTACCTGCTCGCGAAGGTCCCACCCGTGCGGGTCACCGCGGTCACCGCCACGATCTCGCGGCTCATCTTCCTGATCGGCGTGCTCGTCGTGACCACCCCGATGGCCCTCGCGGTCGTCTCCGTCGTCACGTGGATCATCGCCATCGCGAAC
>JANLWM010000142.1:0-7746 GCA_031364525.1 Chloroflexota bacterium
ACCGCGAGCTCTTCCTGCTCCTGGGCGGCACCGCAGCGCTCCTGATGCAGGTCGCACATCCGCTGGTGGCCGCCGGCGTCGAACGCCACTCCGACTTCGCGCGCGATCCGATCGGCAGGCTGCGCCGGACCCTGAACACGACGCTCGCGGTCGTGTTCGCGGAGCCGGCAGACGCGCGGGAGGCGATCCGGCGGATCGACCGACGCCACGGACCGGTCCGCGGCGTCGCGTCCGACGGGCGGAGCTACGACGCGCGCGACCCTGAGCTGCTCCTCTGGGTCCAGACGACGCTCGTGCTGACGTCACTTCGGTTGTACGAGGCCGTCGCCGGCCCGTTGTCGGCGCAGGACCGCGACGCGTATTGGGAGGAGACCAAGCCGGTCGCCACGCTCCTCGGCATCCCGCGCGACCGGCAGCCCGAGACGCTCGCCGATCTCGAGGCCTACGAGCGCGTCATGCTGCACTCGCACATCCGGCCGGATGCGGCCAGCGTCCGGGTGGCCCGGCAGATCCTTCGACCGTTCGGCTGGATCCCGGAGCCCTGCTACTGGCCGACGGACGCGCTCGCCGCGGCGCTCGTCCCGGCGCCGCTCCGGGCGCCGTTCGGACTGCGGTACCGGCTGCGGGAGCGGCTGTTCTTCGCGGTGGCCATCGCCTCGGCCCGCATCCTGCGTGCCGTCCTGCCGATGCGGCTCACCGTGGTCCCCCAGGCTCGCCGGTTCGAGGCACGCCGTGCGCGCTGACATCGCCGCGCATGTGAAGTGGTTCACCGACCCGGTAGCACACCCGACGGACTGGTCACTCCTGGGGAGCGCACCGGTCCTCACTGCGTTCGTCCTGGCGATCGCTGCGATCGGCCTGGCCTACGCGATCCAGTGGCGCTTCCCGGAGCCGAAGCTCCTGACCAGGCTCGATCGGTTCTCGGCGATCGCGCCTGCGGTGCTCGGGCTGCACATCGGGATCGCGCTCATCGTGTCCGCATTCCAGGGGGTCCTCTTCTCGCCGAACCTCCGGCCCACGGATGATCTGTTGGGTAACGCGATCCTGGTCCTAGAAGGGCTGTGCGGCCTCGCGCTGCTCCTCGGTCTTGCGACGCGCGCCGGCGCCCTCCTTCTGGCCGTGCTGGGGCTCATCGCGATGATGCCGTTCTCGTTCGAAAGCATCCTTGAGAACGTCCATCTCCTCGGCATCGCGCTCTTCCTGTTCATCGTCGGCCGCGGGCCGCTGTCGTTCGATCGCCTACGGGGCGTCCGTCCGCCGACGCGGCACGTGGACGCGCCAACCTGGGCGCTCACCCTGCTCCGTATCGGTCTCGGCTTCGGCATCGCGTTCAGCTCGCTGACGGAGAAGCTGATCGATCCGGGGCTCGCCCGGGCGCTGCTCGATCAGAAGCCGTTCCTCAACGTCGCGCGGCCTTTCGGGATCGGTGATCCGCAGTTCGCGTACCTGGCCGGCGTCACGGAGCTCGTGATCGGCGTGGTCATCATGTCCGGCCGGCTGACCCGCCCGGTCATGGTCCTGGGCGCGATCCTGTTCACCGCGACCGTCCCGGTGTTCGGCTGGTCCGAGCTCATCGGCCACCTGCCGTTCTACGGGATCATGTTCGTGCTGTTCATGGTGCCGAACGCGAGCTCGTGGCACGCGAAGCGCGCCCTTCGGGCGGCCGCGTGAACCCGGGACGTGGCTAGGCGGCGCCCCTCGGCTGGCGGACGGGCAGCAGGAGCTGGAACGTCGAACCCTGGCCGGGGCCGACGCTCTCCGCCGTGACGCGGCCACCGTGCGCCTCCGCGAGAAGGCGGGTGACGTACAGGCCGAGCCCGACGCCTCGAGACTCGGTCGTCTTCCCGGTCTGGGCTTGACCGTACTTCTGGAAGAGGACCGTGAGGTCGGACCGCCCGAAGCCCACCCCATGGTCGGTCACGACGATGCGCGCTTCGGCGTGGCCGCTCGCGACCGTCACAAGGATCGGTGAGCCGGCCGGCGAGTACTTCACCGCGTTGGTGATGAGATGCGTCACCATGAGCCGCAGGCGATCGGCGTCCGCCTCGACGAGGACCGGCTGGGCCTGCACCACGAGCTGGATCTGGCCGCGGCCGACCTCCCGCGTGACGTCGGTCACGAGCTCCGTGACGTCGACCTCGGAGACGTTCAGGCGGAAACGCTTCGCCTCGAGGACACCGACGTCGAGGACGTCCTCGGCCATGCGCTGGAGCTCGCGGGCCTGATGGTCCAGAGCGAGGCGGGCCTCACTCACGATGCCGTCCGGCTCGCGGCGAGCTGCGAGCGCGCCGGTGACGGAGCCGATACGGGCGGCCGTCGCGCGGAGCTTGTGAGCGATGAGCGCCAGGGAGTCCTCACGCTCGCGGTCCACCTGCGCCAGACGCAGGCCGCGCTTGCTGTAGAGATCCATGAGCACGACCACGCCGATGAAGATGACCGCCCGGGTGGCCACGTTCCACAGCAGCGATGGCGTGGTGAAGCCGTCCTCCTGGACCGTGTCCAGGGTCCAGGCGATCCCGCCGATCAGAGCGACGACGATGCCCGGGTTCCGGCCGACCGCGAGCGTCACCGCGAGCAGCGGAATGACGTAGAAGATCTCGAAGGAGTATTCGTCCGGCGTGATCCGGTCGAGCCAGAGCGTCAGACCGACCGCGGCCGCGCCGGCGACGATCCAGAACGCGCGCGGGAGGCGGTGGATGATGTCCATTACGGGCAACGATGGACCCAAACGGTCGGCTGGCCCATCCCCCAGAGTGGGGTGGTGGCCTACATCAGATGGCGGAGGTCACTCCCCTACGCGCCCTGTGGTGAGCCGCTCGGATCCAGTGAGACGAAGTAAGAGTCGCAGGCCATATCGATGAGGTCCGGCGTCAGCTGCGCCGGTCGCCCGAGGAACCGCGCTGTGTCGGTGAGCTGCTCCAGGATGTCGCGTGGGTGACACGAGCGCAGCCCGAGATTCTTCCGGCGGTAGTGGGCCAGTATCTGTGACATCGCCTCGGACTTGTACTCGATCTGCTTGCGCGCGCACATGCGCTTGAAGATCTCCTCGTATTGGGCGACGGTCGGCGCCTCGATACCGATCTTGTACCGGATGCGCCGAAGGAACGCTTCATCGACGAGATCCGCCGGGTCCAGGTTCGTCGAGAAGATGATGAGCATGTCGAACGGGATCTCGAGCTTCTTGCCGGTGTGCAAGGTGAGGTAGTCGACCCGCTTCTCCAGCGGCACGATCCACCGGTTCAAGAGGTCCTTTGGTGACACCCGCTGCCTGCCGAAGTCATCCACCATGAAGATGCCACCGTTCGCCTTCATCTGGAACGGAGCTTCGTAGAACTTCGAGGTGTCGTCGTAGATGAGGTCGAGCGTCTCCAGCGTGAGCTCGCCGCCGGTCATGACGATGGGTCGCTTGCTCACGACCCAGCGGTGGTCGAAGCGCAGCCGGTCGGCGACGACCGGATCGAGGGCCGCGCGGTGATAGACCTGGTCGTAGACCTTGATGATCTGCTGATCGACCTCGACCGCGTACGGAAGGACGACCTCACCGCGCAGCAATGAGACAAGCACCTCGGCGATCGTCGTCTTGCCGTTGCCGGGAGGGCCGAACAGGAAGATGGATTTGCCGGAGTTCACGGCGGGGCCGAGCTGACCGAGGGTCTCGCGCGGAATGACCATGTGCGAGAACGCGTGCGCGAGCTCTTCCTGCGTGACCGAGATATTGCTGATGGTCTGGCGCTTGACCGCGTCGAGGTAGGCCTGCAGCGGCACGGGGGCCTTCCCGACGTACTGGCTGCGGGCGAGGGCCTCCTGGGCCTTCTCCGATCCCCGATCGACGATGACGAACTGGTAGCTCGCCGACGAGAGGCCGGACCCGCCACGGATCTCGACCAGGCGCTCGCCCTTGAGGAAGTCCATGACCTTGTCGATCACGTTCGTGATCGGCAGACCGAGCGCGGTCGAGAGCTCCGCCATGGTCATCTGGCCGCGGAGGTACAGCGTCTTCAGGGCGAGATCGGCGATGAAGCTGAGGCTGAGCCCGGTCTGCTCGATGGACTGGGGCTCGGGCGGAAGCGGGACGTCCGGGGCAGCGGACGGCGCACCGGCGAGCGGCATGGTCGGGGCCGGACGCGCTTGCGGCTGGTACACGGTCATCCCTTCCTCATCCTGCGAGGGCTAACGCTGTACGGCAGCGAGCATAGCCTCGAACGCTTCCTCGTCGATGACCTTGACACCGAGTTGCTTCGCTCTCTCGAGCTTGCTCCCGCCGCCTGGTCCTGCGACGACGAAGTCGGTCTTCGCGCTCACTGATCCCGCTGCCTTGCCGCCGAGCGACTTCACGAGCGCCTCAGCGTCCTCACGGGTGCGCCGCTCGAGCGTTCCGGTGAACACGACCGTGCGTCCCGTGAACGGGCTCGCCGGCGACACGGCGCCGGGCAGCGGAAGCACCGGCACGACGCCGGCGCTGACGAGCTTGCCCATCGCCGCGATCTCGGAGGTGTCGCCGAGGAACGCGCGGATCGCCTCCGCGACCTTCTCGCCGACCCCGTTGATGGTCTGAAGGTCCTCGGCGCTGGCCGATCGCAGGGCCTCGAAGACCTGCGCGAGGCTCGGGTCGGCGGGAAGCCTCGACGCGAGCCAGACCGCAAGATCCTCCGATGTGGACCAGCCGACCTGCGCGATACCGAGCGCATTTATGATCCGCCCGAGCGGGCGCCGCTTCGCGGCCTGGATGCGCTCGTAGATGTTCGCCGCACTCTTCTCCGCGAATCGATCGAGATCCAGGAGCTGCTCTTTCGTGAGGAAGAACAGGTCCCCAGGATCGTTCACCAGTCCTCGGGTCTGGAGCTGTTCGATGAGCGCGCCGCCAACTCCCTCGATATCGAACCCGCCCCGCGAGACGAAGTGGCCGATGCGCTGGCCGGTCTTCGCGGGACACGCCGGATTCGCGCAGCGATAGGCGACCTCGCCCTCACGATGCTCGACCGCTCCTGCGCACACCGGGCACTCCTCGGGCATCTCGAAGGGCCGCCCACGCCGTGGCTTTCGCTTCCCCTTCTCGACCGGAGGCGGGTCGACGCGCACCACCTCCGGGATGACATCGCCCGCGCGCTGGATGACGACACGATCGCCGACGCGAACATCAAGCCGATGTACCTCGTCGAGGTTGTGCAGGGTCGCGCGCCGGACCGTGGTCCCGCCCACGAGCACCGGGGCGAGCCAGGCGACAGGCGTGAGCACGCCGGTGCGGCCGACGTAGACCTTGATGTCCTCGACCGTGGTCATGGCCTGCTCCGCCGGGAACTTGTACGCGATGGCCCAGCGCGGGCTGCGCGAGACGAATCCCAGGACCTCCTGGTCCGCGACGCGATCGACCTTGACGACGATGCCGTCGGTGCCGTAGTCGAGGTCGTGCCGCCTGGTCTCCCACTCGGCGATGAACGCGATGACCGCATCGACGTCCGTGGCCTGCCGGACGTTCGGGTTCGTGCGGAGCCCGAGCTCGCGCAGCCGCGCGAGAAGGGCGTACTGCGACTCGACCGCGAGCCCGGCAGCGCTATAGACCCACATCGCGAGGTTCCGCTTCGCCGTCTGCGCCGGATCCAGCTGGCGGACGGCGCCGGCCGCGGCGTTGCGCGGATTCGCGAAGGGCGGCTCGTCACGCTCCAGTCGTTCGCGGTTCGTGGCGTCGAACGCGGCGGTGGGCAGATACACCTCGCCTCGGACATCGATGCGGCCGCCCACCTTCTCCCGCAGCGTCAGCGGGATCGACTTGATGGTCCGCAGGTTTCCCGTCACGTCCTCGCCGACCGATCCGTCCCCACGTGTCGCGCCCTGGGTGAACCGGCCGTCGACATAGGTGAGGTTGATCGCGAGGCCGTCGATCTTCAGCTCGCAGACGTATCCGACATCGTCCCGGCCGAGCGCCTTGCGGATCCGTTGATCGAACGCGCGGATCTCGGTCTCGTCGAACGCGTTCGAGAGCGAAAGCATGGGATTCGCGTGCTCGACCGGCGCGAAGCGATTCGATGGTGGCGCACCGACGCGCTGGGTCGGTGAATCGGGAGTGACGAGCTCGGGATGCTTCGCCTCGAGATCCTGAAGCTCGCGCATGAGCGCGTCATAAGCGAAGTCGTCGATCGTCGGCGCGTCGAGGATGTGGTACTCGTAGTTCGCCTTTTCGATGCGCTCGCGGAGTTCAGCGAGGCGCTTCTCGGCCGCCGGCATGGGCATGGCAGTGATTGTCCCAAAGGAAGTCGGCTACCGTCGGGTCGTGCGCACGATGCCGTTGGTAGCGATCGTCGCGTTCCTGATCGGGGCCTGCGCGCCGCTTGCGGCCGCGCCGAGCCCGCGACCGTCACCGGCGGCCGTGCCGACCACGGCGCCGGCTCCGATCCTGACCGCGGCACCCTCGGAGACCGTCGCGCCAACGCCGACACCGTCGCCGCCGCCCACTCTGCCCCTGACCGGGGCGCAGCCGACCGCGGTCCGGTTCGTGGATCCCGTGCGCGGCTGGATCGGCACCGATGACGGCATCCTCGCCACCGCAGATGGCGGCACGACGTGGGAGCGCCAGCTCGCGGCCGGCTCCATCACGAAGATCTGGGCGTATGACCGGACCCGGGCCTGGGCGCTTGCCGGACTGAGCGCGCTGTATCGGACCGAGGACGGCAGCCATTGGACCCCCGTCGCCCAGCTGCCGTTCCCGCTGATCGTCGACCTCCACGTGGTCGATCCTCTGGTCCTCTTCGCGATCGGAGCAGCGCCGGCACCCGACGGGCCAGCGCCGGCCCAGCGTTTCGGGAGGCTCATGCGCTCCGACGACGGTGGGGCGACCTGGCAGGTCGCCGGCACGCGCACCCTGTGGTCGGTGTGCTTCGACACCCCGACAAGCGGGATCGGCGCTGACGGCAAGCAGGTCTTCCGCACCCAGGACGCGGGACGGTCGTGGACCTTGCTGGCCGAGCTGCAGGTCGCGGACAACGGCCCGTGGTACCCGAGCCTGGCGTGCGTGGACAGCAGGAACGCACGTGTGCAGGTCACCGAACCGAAGGTCGGTCTCGGCAACGCGGCCTGGCTGGTGTTCCGGACCACCGACTCAGGCGCGTCGTGGTCCCTCGAATATCGCCAGGGATACATGCTCGGCTCGATCACGCCGCCGAACACCCCGGACCTCGGCAGCTATCCGTCGTTGATCGGAACGCTGACGCGGGCTCGAACATGGTTCCTCACCTGTACACCTGCCGCGAACGTGCAAGAGCTTCGCGTCGCGGATCCTCAGGGCGCCGTGCTGTCGACAGAACAAGCGCCGTTCGTGTCCTGCGCGCGCGACGCGAGCTTCACCGACGAGCGGCATGGGTGGGCCGTGGCGACGATCTATCAGCTGAACGGGACGCAGACGACATCCAGCCGCGTCCTCATGCGCACGACGGATGGCCGGACCTGGGACCGCGTTTACCCGGCGATCGTCCGCAGCTAGCTCTTCGTCAGCCCCGCGAAGCTCGCCATGAGCTTCTTCACGCCCTTACCGGCGAACGCGACCGTGACCTCTTCATCATCCGGCCGCACCACGCTCGAGACGACGATGCCCGCGCCGAAGGCCGGATGGACGACGTGGTCACCTGCGCGATACCGGGTCTCGCCGGTGGCGGTCACGCGGGCGGCCCTGTTCGCCTGCGCCGCGGCCGGCTCGCGGCCCGCCCAGGCCGCAGGCACGCCCGCGAGCGCGGCGCCCCGCCGTTCCGCGCGACG
>JANLWM010000155.1:0-3112 GCA_031364525.1 Chloroflexota bacterium
CCCGCGAGCGCGATTGGCGAACTCATTGCGGATTATGGGTGCGGGAAGACCTGGGTCCTGCTGGACCTGGCACTCTCGGTCGGACACGGGACGCCCTTCTTCAACGCCGCCACCCAGCAAAGCCCGGTGCTCTTCTTCGCCTACGCCCTTGGGAATGCCTTGCTCATCCCGCTGCTCACCGGTGCCGAGACCTTCCTGCACCCCTCCTGGCCCGATGTCCCGGCCGTCCTGGACGTGGCTCGTGACTTCCGGCCGACGGTGCTGTTTTCGGTGCCGACGTTCTACGGTCGCCTGCTCCGCGATCAGGTACCCCCGGACACGTTCTCGTCGGTCCGGCTCTTCGTGTCCGCCGGCGAGCGACTGCCAGAGGAGCTCGGACTCGACATCGAGCGGCACTTTGGGACGCCGATCCTCGATGGCATCGGCGCGACCGAAACGATCTTCATGTTCCTGTCGAATCGGCTGGATCGGCGCCGTCCGGGTACGTCCGGCGTCGAGGTCCCTGGCACGGACGCGAAGATCCTCGACCCTGATGGAGCTCCGGTGCCGTCCGGAGAGCGCGGCGTCCTCTGGGTGAAAACGCCTTCGAGCGCGATCGGCTACTGGGACCGTGTCGATCAGAGCCGCGCGAACTTCTCCGGTGGCTGGTATCGCACCCGGGATGTCTACTCACGCGACGCGGACGGCTTCTTCCATCACCACGGCCGCGAGGACGACTTTTTCAAGGTCGCCGGGATGTGGGTCAGCCCCGCGGCGCTCGAGCAGGCCGTTCTCGCGCACCCGGGGGTCGCCGAGGCGGGCGCGGTGGGCTTGCCGGACGAGCGCGGGCTCTTGAAGCCAGTGGTCTTCGTCGTGCCCCGTGACGCACGGGCAGATCACGACGCGCTCTGCGCGGAGCTGAAGGAGCTCGTTGCAGCACGCCTCGAGCCACATCAACGGCCGCGCCGCATCGTGCCCGTACCCGACCTGCCGCGGACCGCTACGGGGAAGCTCCAACGCCACAAGCTCGCCGTGCTGATCCCACCGGCGACGAAGACCTAGGCATGTATGACGCCATCGTTGTCGGAGCCCGCTGCGCCGGGGCCTCGCTTGCCATGCTGCTCGCGCGCAAGGGACAGCGGGTGCTGGTCCTGGACAAGGAGACGTTCCCTTCGGAGTTCATCGCGACGCATATGGTCTGGCCCCCTGGCGGCGCCGCGCTCAAGCGCTGGGGCATCTGGGATGAAGTGGCAGCCGCAGATCCCGCGATCTGCCGGATCTCCTATTCGACGTTCGTGGTCGGCGAGCTGCGAGGCCCGTTCCACGCCGTCGAAGGGGTCGACTACACGTTCAATCTGCGGCGCGTGAAGCTCGACGAGATCCTCGTCCGCGCCGCACGACGCGCCGGGGCCGAGGTGCGCGAAGCGGTGGCCTTCGACGACCTGCTGTTCGACGGCGATCGCGTCGTCGGAGTCGCCGCTCACGAGGTACACACCGGGCGTCGCTTCGAGGAGCGTGCCGCCGTCGTCGTCGGTGCCGACGGGAAGAACTCGCCGGTCGCGAAGCGGGTCGGGGCGCGCGCCTATGAGGAAGTAGCGTCGCTCACTGCCTCGTACCTGCTGTATGCGGAGGACTTTCCGATCGACCGCAACGTCGACGAGGTCCACACGAAGCCGCCATACGAGTACGTGATCCTGCCGACGGACTCGGGCCTGACCGTGGTGAACCTCGTGCTCGCCCGTTCCCTCCTCGCTGAGTTCCGCGCCGATGTCACGAAGTCGTTCTACGCGGCGTATGACCTGGTGCCGGAGCTCGGCGAGCGCCTGCGCTCATCCCGCCCCGTGACGCGGCTCCTCGGCGTCCTCGATCTCCCCAACTTCTACCGGCAGCCGTTCGGCGACGGGTGGGCGCTCGTGGGCGACGCCGGGAACACTCGCGACCCGGTTCGCGCGCAGGGGCAGCACAACGCTTTTCTGGACGCTGAGCTGCTGGCCACGGCGATCCACGATGGGCTCAGCGGGACCGCGCCGTTGTCGGATGCCCTGGCGGACTACCAGAAGAAGCGCGACGACCGCACTCGAGCGAGCTACAACATCTGTCTCGATGCGGCACGCTTCGAGGTGCCCACACCGCAGTCCTGGGCGGCGCTCGAGCGGCTCCTCACGAAGGACCCGCAGGCGGCCGCGGACTTCCGCGGACTCGTCCCGGCCTCGATCCAGCCGGCAGAGTTTTTCGCACGATGGGGCGACCGGCGACCGGTCGCGTCCTAAGCCACCAAGAAACGAGAAGGAGAGCGCTCGCGGTGAAAGAGATCCTGTACGAGGTCAAGGACCAGATAGCCTGGATGCGTATCAACCGACCGGAGGCACGCAACGCGTGTTCACTGGCGATGCTCATGGAGATGCAGGACCGGATCTACAGCGCGCAGCTCGATCCAAACGTGCATACCCTGATCATCAGCGGCAACGGCGGGAATCTCACCGCCGGTTTCGACCTGAAGGAAGTGCCGGTCGATGAGGGGCCGCTGGCGATCAAGATGCATTTCCGCCGGACGAGCCTGTACTGGCACTCGATCATGCACACGCTGCAGCGGATGAAGAAGCCGGTGATCGTTGGGGCGAACGGCATGAACATCGCGGCGGCGATCGGCCTCATGGGCGTAGCTGACCTCGTGATCATCTCTGACGACTGCAAGGTCTCGCCGGCCTGGATCAACATTGGCATCGGACCGGACGCGAGTAGCACGTACCACCTGCCACGGATCATCGGTCTCCGCCGCGCGATCGAGTGGATCATGACGAACCACACGGCGAACGCGACAGAGATGCTCGCGTGGGGTTTCGTGACGCGGGCGGTCCCTGCCGCCGATCTCGAGGACGCCCTCTGGCAGAAGGCGCGAGATCTCACGAAGGTCCCCGCGGCGCTTCTCGGCCAGACGAAGTTCCTTATGCACCATGGGACCACCGCGACTTTGGAGAACCAGACCGAATGGGAGCGCGACGGCGTGCTCGAAAGTGTCGGCACGGACTTCATGGTCGAACGGCTGCGCCAGTTCCTGGGCGATCGCAAGCCTGCGGTCGTCGAGGTCGCCCCATCCGGGACGAGCGGCTGATGAGTGACGCGGGGATGCTCG
>JANLWM010000170.1:0-4221 GCA_031364525.1 Chloroflexota bacterium
GTGAGATCGAGAGCGAGAACGAGGAGATCCGGCGGCTCAAGGCCGAGATCGAGACGAACACGCAGTCCTCGACCTACTTCGCGCGGATGCAGCTCGGCCGCCTCGTCGAGCAGGCCCTCAGCGACAAGTCCGATAGCTACGTGCGCGCGATCTACGACCACCTGCGGGACGCCGCGATCGCGTCGCGCACGAACAAGGTCATCGGCGACAAGATGATCATGAACGCCGCGTTCCTGGTCGCCCGCGATCAAGCGGAGCATTTCGACGCGAAGGTCCACGAGATCGGAAAGCAGTTCGAGGGAAAGCTCTCGTTCCGCTACACCGGCCCGTGGCCCCCCTACAACTTCGTCACCATCCGGCTGCAGCTCGAGCGTCCGGCGGCGGTCTAGTCCGTGTTCGGTCTCGGCAAGCTGCTCACGCTTCCGTACTCGCTCCCGGCGGCAGGCATCAAGTACTGCTTCAACAAGGTCATCGACATGGCCGAGCAGGAGATGACCGACGAGACCCCGGTGAAGGAGGAGTTGATCCTGCTCAACATGCGTTTCGAGGAAGGCGAGATCGACGAGTCCGAGTTCCGCCGCCTCGAGGCGCCACTGGTCGCCCAGTTCTCGGCCATCCGGGCGTACCGCAGGCAGCTCGCGGAAGAACAGCTCGCCGGGATCGAGCGCGAGACGGGAGAGTCGCGGGTCTTCATGGTCGACGCACCCGAGGTGCTCGAGCCGCCGGAATGAGCCTCGTGTACGTCTACGGGATCGGCCGAACGGATGGAGCAGACGGTGCCGCCGTCGCGGGCCTGCGCGGGATGGACGACGGAGCGGTCCGGATCGAGCGTGCCGGCGACCTCGCAGCGTTCGTGAGCGACGTCTCTGAGCAGGAGTTCGCCGAGGCCCCGCTCAACGCGAACCTTTCCGATATGGCGTGGCTCGCGCCGCGCGCTGTGCGCCATCAGGAAGTGAACGCAGCGCTCGCGGCCGCGCTCGATGCGCTCGTGCCGCTGTCATTCGGCACGGTCTTCCGGGATCACGCCGGCGTGGAGCGCATGTTGCGTGAACGCGCGGCTGAGATCGGCCCGCGCCTCGAACGGTTGCGCGGCAAAGCGGAGTGGATCGCGACGGTACGCCGCGACGAGAGCGTGGCGCGCGCCGCGCTCGAGTCCGCGAGCGAGCCGCTCCGCGCGCTTCGGGTCGAGATCGGCGCGGCCGCGCCGGGTCGCGCCTACCTCGTCGCCCGGCGGTTGGACGAGACGGTGCGCCAGGAGCTCCGCGCGAGCGATGCGGGTGCCGTCGTCGCGGCCGCCGAGGCGCTCGAGCGCGCGGGTGGCCTGCTGTTCCGTGAGCCGTTGATCGAGGATGCCGGCGTCGGGATGATCGCCCGGTTCTCGGTGCTCGCCGAGCGGCGCGGCGGCGCGCCGCTCGCTGGCGACGGCCTCGGCGCGTGGTCCGCCCGCGGCTACACCCTCGAGCTGACGGGGCCGTGGCCGGCATACCGATTCTCGACGGTGAGCGACTGATGAGCGGACCCGGACTCGGACCGCTGGCCGCGCTCCCCGATGAAGAGCTCACCGTTCTGGACCTGGTCGACCGCCTGCTCAACCGTGGCGTGGTGCTGACCGGGGAAGTGACCATCTCGGTCGCTGGGGTGGATCTCATCTACCTGGGCCTGAACGTCGTGTTCGCGGCCGTGGAGACCCTGGCGCAGAAAGAGGCGCGGGGCCGGTGAGGCGGTATCTGGCGCACGCGATCACCCGGGGTGGATCAGCCGGCCCAGCCGAGGGCCTGCGCGGGCAGCCGCTGCGCCACATCTCCGCCGGCGAGGTCGGGCTGTGGGCGACCGAGTGGCAGGGCGACGCCACGCTCGCGCGGAGCGATGCGCTCGCGCATCACGATCTCGTCGCGGCCATCTGCGAACGGGCGCCGTGCCTGCCCGTGCGTTTCGGGACCTGGCTCGCGACCGAGGATGTCGCCCGGCGCTCCGTGGCGGAGGGGCAGGCCCGGTTCGCCGCGGCCGTCGACCGGCTCGGCGAACGGCAGGAGATCGCGGTCACGCTGCTCTGGCGCGACGCGTCGGCCGACCGGGACCCGACCGGGGGGGATGCGCCCGCCAGAGGCGCGGACCCGACGGCCGGAACCGGGCCGGGGCGGGCGTTCCTCGATCGAAAGCGGACCGCTCACACGGCCATCGACGATCGCACGGCGATGGCGGAGGCGCTCGCGACGCGCGTGCGGGCCGAGCTGGTGGTCGAGCCATCGGATGTTCGGCAGGAGACGTGCCCGAGCGCCGAGGTGGCGCTGTCCCTCTCTCTCTTGGTCCGGAAGGATGGGGCCGGCGCGCTCAGGGCGCGGGCGGCGATGGCGGTGGCGGACCTGCCAGGCGTTCGGGGAGTCGTGAGCGGCCCCTGGCCTCCCTATAGCTTCACCGAGGATCTGGCCCAGGCAGGGGTCTCCGGTGGATCGTGACGACGAGATCGCGGCGCTCCGGCGGGAGCTGGAGCGGGTCCGGGGCATCCTTCCCGAGCGGGTCGATGTCGATCCCGAGGGGCTCGAGCAGGGACTGGCCAAGCTGGTCCTGACGCTCGTCGAATTCCTGCGGCAGCTGCTTGAACGGCAGGCGATCAGGCGAATGGACGGAGGGACGCTGACGGATGACGAGATCGAGCGAGTGGGTCTGGCCCTGATGCGCCTCGAGCAGAAGGTCGAGGAGCTGGCGACGGCGTTCGGCCTGGACCCGGCCGACCTCAATATCGGCCTCGGTCCCATCGGAACGCTATTGTGAGCCGCCAATGAGCATGAGTGGCCGTTCGGCGGCATCGCCAGGTACTTCCACGAGCATCATCGACATCCTCGACCGCGTCCTCGACAAGGGGCTCGTGGTCGCGGGTGACATCAGCATCTCACTCGCGAACGTCGAGCTGCTCACCATTCGCATCCGGCTGCTGGTCTGTTCGATCGACAAGGCTGAGCAGATCGGTCTGAACTGGTGGCGGTACGACCGCAATCTCGTCTCTCCCGGGACCGAGCGATCGTCCGGCGGCGCGCCGGGCGAGATCCAGCGCCTCGAGGCACGCATCGCTGATCTTGAAAAGACGCTGAAGCAAGCGTCGTCGAAACCGTAGGAGGGCGACCAGATGCCAGTTGAACGCGCAGCAGGCGGGACCAGCCTCATCGATGTCCTCGATCGGATCCTCGACAAGGGCATCGTCATCGATGCCTGGATCCGCGTCTCACTGGTCGGCATCGACCTGATCACGGTCGAGGCCCGCGTCGTCGTCGCATCCATCGACACATACCTCCGCTACGCCGAGGCCCTCGGCATCACGTCGACGGTCGCGCGACCCGCGGCAGGTCCGGGCACCGGTGGGGCCGTCGGCTCCGGCGGGACGTCAGGCATGCCCGCGGCCGCGCCCTCTGGCGCCGCGGAACGTCGCTAGCTCAAGGGTGACCGGCTAGTGGCCGGCGCGGCGGAGCACGTGGTCGAATTCGTCGAGGCCCTCCCGCGAGAGCTGCTGTCCGGGACGGACCCCGAGGCGGCGCTGCTGCCGATGCTCGACGGGCTGGCCCGCTCGTTCGGCTTCGAACGCGCGCTGGTGGCGATCACCGACGACCGGGCGAACGTGCTTCGCGGCCGGTTCGGTCGTGGGATCGCGGATCAGATCGCCGGCGCCTTCCAGGTCCCGGTGGCCAATGCCGAGGATCCGTCCATCGTGGCGTTCACGACCGGTGTCCCGCAGCGCGTCGACGACGTCACCTCTGACGAGCGCGTCACGATCGCCACGCGTGAGCTCCTCGCAGAGCTCGGCTTCGGCTCATTCGTCGTCGCTCCCCTCCGTGCCGCGGGGCAGGCGCCCATCGGCGTCGTCCTTCTTTCGAAAGGCATCCCCGCGTCGGAGGCGGACGTCCAGGCGCTGGCGCCGTTCGCAAGCCAGGCCGGGAGCCTGCTCGCGCAGGCCCGGGACGTCGCGGAGCTCCGGTTGGGAGGCGAGGCCCACGCCGTCGAGAAGGAATGGCTCTGGTGGATGGTCAACGCGTTCGCGGATCCGGTGGTGGTGACGGACGAGCAGAACGAGCTCGTGCTGGCCAATCACGCCGCGGAGCTGCTGTTCAAGACCGGGAAGGATGACAGCGCCGGCCGGACGCATGCGATCTCGATGAACAACTTCCTCTTCACGGCCGCGCTGTCGACGTGGAATCTCCAGAGCGCGATCGAACGGACCAGGGAGCTGAC
>JANLWM010000174.1:0-7204 GCA_031364525.1 Chloroflexota bacterium
ATCGACCACTCGGTCCAGGCCGACTTCTTCGGCGGCACCGACGTCTACGAGCGCAACCTCGAGCGCGAGTACGAGCGCAATCGCGAGCGCTACTCGCTGCTCCGCTGGGCCGGCCAGGCCTTCAAGACCTTCCGGGTCGTCCCTCCGGGCGCGGGGATCTGCCACCAGGTGAACCTCGAGCGGCTCTCTCGTGTCGTTCAGCTGCGCGACGGCGTGGCGATGCCGGACACGCTCTTCGGCGCCGACTCGCACACCACGATGGTCAACGGGCTCGGCGTCCTCGGGTGGGGCGTCGGCGGCATCGAGGCGGAGGCCGCGATGCTCGGCCAGCCGACCTATCTGACCTGGCCGATCGTGGTCGGGGTGAAGCTCAACGGAACACCGCCGGTGGGAACGACGGCGACCGATCTCGTGCTCACCCTGACCGAGAGGCTGCGGCAGCACGGTGTCGTGAACAAGTTCGTCGAGTTCACCGGTGACGGCCTCTCGCTGCTCACCGTGCAGGACCGCGCGACGGTGTCCAACATGTGTCCCGAGTACGGTGCCACCGCGGCGTACTTCCCGATCGACGCGCAGACGCTCCGGTATCTGCGGATCACCGGTCGCGGCGATGTCGTCGATCTGGTGGAGCGATACGCCAAAGCGCAAGGCCTGTTCCGCGTGGATGGCGCGTCGATCCCGACCTTCGACGAGGTGATCGAGATGGACCTCACGACGGTCCGTCCGAGTCTCGCCGGACCGAAGCGACCCCAGGACCGCGTCGAGCTCCCGATGGTCTGGAGCTCGTTCCTCGGACCGAAGCCGACGACCGGCATCACTCGCGCCGGACTGACCGAGGGGCCGAAGAAGATCAACGACGCGGCGCAGACGCAGGTCGCCCCGGCAACGGTCGCGACCGCGGCCGTCGCGCACCTCCCGGCCTCCCTCGGCGGGGTGGTCGACGGCTCCGTTGTCGTCGCCGCGATCACGTCGTGCACGAACACGTCGAACCCCTCGGTCATGATCGCCGCGGGCCTCCTCGCCAAGAAGGCCGTCGAGCGCGGGCTCGCGGTGAAGCCCCACGTGAAGACGACCCTCGCTCCCGGCTCCCGCGTCGTGACGCGGTACCTCGATCGGGCCGGCCTCACGCCCTACCTCGAGAAGCTCGGCTACTTCCTCGTGGGCTACGGCTGCACCGTCTGTCTCGCCGAGGGCGCGGGCGTGCTCATGTCCAACGGCATGGCCCGGCGGATCGAAGATCTGCCGCTCATGGGTGGCGCATCTGTCTACGCGCCGACGGGCCAGAGCACCCTTGCGCATGCGCGCCAGGCGGCGATGATCGCGAACGGCACACGAGACTGCGTGACGCTGACCCTTCAGGACGGGCGCACGTTGACCTGTACCCCCGACCACGAGCTGCTTCGCGCTGACGGCACCTGGGTGCGTGCGGATGAGCTTCGCCTCGGCATCGACCGCGTCGTGATGGGGCTCGAAGCACCGATCGATGAGGTCGGCCCGGATGAGCATGGCTGGACGCTGCGCTCGGCAGCGTTGGACTTCGACATGTCCGACCCGTGGGAGAGGCAGCGAACGCTTGCGTTCGCGCGCCTGCTCGGTCACCTCTTGGACGATGGATCGCTCAGCACTACCGGTCAAGCGCGGATCAACGTCGGTCAGGCGGTCGACCGAAAGGCGGTACTAGACGACATCGAGATCGTGACCGGCGAACGCCCGGCGGGTTCGCGATACGACGAACGCAAGTGGTCGATCGTGCTGCCCAGCGAGCTCGGCGACGCCATCGCGGCGCTCCCTGGCGTCCGCACCGGCGCCCGCATCGATCAAGCGCCGAGCCTTCCGGAGTTCGTCCTCGACAGCCGCTGCCCTGTCGCCGTCGTGCGCGAGTTCCTCGGCGGTACCTTCGGCGCCGACGGTCATGGCCCGGCACTGAAGCGGATGAGCGACGACGAGCGGACGGCCACGCTCGAGCAGCCCGCGTATTCGCACGCGGTCCGGCTGGAGCATGTCGCCCAGCAGCGGCTGGTCATGGACCAGATCTGCATGCTCCTCGATCGGTGCGGCGTTGACGCCGCTGATGCCCGCATCTACGAGTACCCCGTACGTCGCTCCGCCTCGTCGTACCCCCAGGCCCAGGACGGGACACCCCGGATCGAAGTGCGATTGGACCTTCCCGACGGACTCTCATTCATCAAGAAGGTCGGCTTCCGTTACTGCGTCGACAAGGCGCTGCGCGCGAGCGCGGCGGCCGTGTACTGGAGGACGATCGACGCGATCGCCGAGCAGCGCTTGTGGATGATGGATCGCCTCTCGAGCCTGCACGCCGCGAAGCCCCAGCTGTCGTTCGCCGCGGCGCGCGCGCTCGCTTCGACGGAGCTCGAGCAGCGCGAGACGGTCGTGTTCCCGCTGCACCGAGATGCCGCGGGCTTTCCGTCGCCGGTCGAGGTACTACGCGAGATCGGCGCGCGCGATTGGTTCGCCTTGCTGAGCCCGCGCTCCAGCGCGGACTTCTCGAAGCGCTACTGCGTCCCAAAGGAGGCGACCGAGCTGCCGACGTTCTCCCTGGCGGTCATCGACCGCCGGGAGGCTGGTGCCCGCCGAGTCTTTGATCTGTCGATCGACGACCATCAGGCGTTCATCGCCGATGGGGTCGCGGTGCACAATTGCATCGGCAACACCGGTCCCCTCGCGACGCCCGAGATCGAGGCGGAGATCAAGGCCGGCGACCTGAATGTCGTTTCTGTCCTCTCCGGCAACCGCAACTTCGAGGGTCGCATTCACCCCTTGGTGAAGTCGTCCTATCTCGCCTCGCCGCCGCTCGTCGTGGCGTACGCGCTTGCCGGCACCGTGAACATCGACCTGTCGAGCGAGCCTATCGGCAGCGATCGGAGCGGCGCGCCGGTCTTCCTCAAGGACATCTGGCCGGCGCCCGAGGAGATCAGCGCGCTCATCGACGCGTCGATCACCGAGGAGATGTACACGACCGAGTACGGGAAGATCTTCGAGGGCGACCGCTTCTGGAAGACGATGCCCTCGCCGACCGGCACGATGTTCGATTGGGACGACGCATCCACCTACGTGCACGAGCCGCCGTTCTTCAAGGATGTCGGCACCGCGCACGACGTCGCCGACATCACGGGCGCACGGGTGCTGGTCATGGTCGGAGACTCCGTGACGACCGACCACATCTCGCCGGCAGGCCCGTTCCCGGCGACGAGCCCTGCGGGCCAGTACCTCACCGATCTCGGCGTGAAGCCCGTCGATTTCAATCAGTACGGCACACGTCGGGGCAACCACGAGGTGCTCGTGCGGGGCACCTTCGCGAACATCCGGCTGCGCAACCTGCTCGCGGACCGGGAGGGATGGTGGACGACGTACCTCCCGACGGCCGAGGTGATGACCATCTACGACGCGTCGATGCGCTACCAGCGCGAAGGTACGCCGCTCGTCGTGCTCGCGGGCAAGGAGTACGGGACCGGAAGCTCGCGCGACTGGGCGGCAAAGGGCCCCCTGCTCCTCGGTGTGCGCGCCGTCCTGGCGGAGACCTTCGAACGGATCCATCGCTCGAACCTGGTCGGCATGGGCATCCTGCCGCTGCAGTACGAAGCGGGTACCACCGCCGCGAGCCTTGGGCTCACCGGCCAGGAGACGTTCGGGATCCGCGGCCTCGCCCGTCTCGCCCCGAAGGCGATGCTCGACGTCGAGGCGACCCGGCCGAACGGAGAGGTCGTGCGATTCAAGGCCCTCGCGCGGGTCGACGACCCGACCGACATCGACTACCTGCGGAACGGCGGCGTCCTGCCGATGGTCCTGCGGGAGTACCTCGCGGAGGCCTGAGCGCCAAGGTCTCGGGCGCAACGTGGCACGGCTGATGCCCGTGCCTGCCGGGTGGAGCAAGTCGATGTCGCGATCGTGGGTGGTGGGCCGGCGGGCCTCTCCGCGGCCCTGATGCTCGCGCGGTGCCGCCGTCGCGTCGTCGTCATCGACGCGGGCCAACAGCGCAACCGCCAAGCGCACGCGCTCCACGGGTACCTCACTCGGGATGGCACAGCTCCCGCGGATCTCCTGCGGTCCGCCCGGACCGAGCTCGGCCGGTACGCGACGGCCCAGCTCCGGGCCGGGAGGGCGACCGATGTGATCGGCACCAAGGGCGCGTTCGAGGTCAAGACCAGCGACGGCCCGCCGGTCCGGGCGCGCCGCGTGCTGCTCGCGACCGGGGTCGTCGATGTCGTTCCCGCCATCGAGGGTCTGCCGGACCTATTCGGGCGGAGCGTGCACCACTGTCCACACTGCGACGGCTACGAGTACTCCGATCGCCCCATCGCCGTCTACGGCCAGGCCGGGCCCGGCGTCGAAGGGGCGACGGCGATGCTCGCCTGGAGCGACGACGTCGTGTTGCTGACCGACGGCCGGCCGCTTGCTCCGGACCAGCGATCGGAGTGCGACGACCTCGGCGTTGCCGTGCGCGACGAGCCCATCGTCCGGCTCGACGGTCAGGACGGCCGGCTCGAGCGAGTGGTGTTCGCGCACGGCGAGCCGTTGCCGCGCGCAGCCCTCTTCCTGGTCGCCGGCCAGCGCGAGCACTGCGCCCTGGCGAAGGCACTCCGCTGCGAGTTCAACGCCGACGGAGTCGTCGTCACGGACGAGCACGCGATGACCAGCGTGCCCGGGATCTACGTCGCAGGTGATGCATCCGTGGGCGAACAGTTCGTTGTCGTGGCGGCCGCCGAAGGAGCGAGCGCGGCGACGAAGATCCACGCGTCCCTCTGGGAAGAGGACCTGCGGGCTAGACGCGCGAACCGGACGCATAGATCGCACCCAGGAAGCGGCTCGGCACCCGACCCAGCAGCCGAGTCCCGCTGAAGCCAGCGCCAGCAGCCACACCGAGCCAGGTCGCGTAGCTGATCGGATACGGGACCCAGTGATTCCCGCGGTCCGCGTCGTACTCGACAAGGACGAACGCGCCGCCCGGCTTCAGGTACCCGTGCACGAGCGCGAGCACCGGGGGCTTGTCCTTCACGAAGTGCAGCGAGTTCGCCATGAGCACGCCGTCCACGCCGCTGAGGCCAAGGGGCCCCGTGAAGTCCACGGTCCGCTGCTCCAGCCGGATCGACGGGAAGCGCGCGTGCACGGCCTTCGCCTGCGTCGCGAGGGCTCGGTCATCGTTGTCGACCGAATGGATCGTGCCGCCCGGTCCCAACAGGTCGGCGAGGGCCAGGGTGAACGCCCCGCTCCCCGAGCCGAGCTCCAGCCATGTTCCGCCCGCGGCCACCGCGTCGCGGATCAGCGCGACATGATCGGAGTGCTCTACGAGGCGCTTCCGGACCGCGCGCGCTTCAGGGCGTACGCACGCGTGTCCGCGTTCTCCACCAGGGCCTTGGCCGTCTTTCCGTCGAGTGGGTAGAGCGCGATGCCCCACGATCGCGCCGGCATCTTGATCGAGCTCCCATCCGGCAGCTCGACCTCGCAGCGGTCCAGCTCGTCCATGAGCCGTTGGACCACCTTTTCGGCCTCGTCGCGCGGCGTCTCCGGCATGACGATCGCGAATTCGTCGCCGCCGTAGCGGGCCGGGATGTCCTCTGCGCGCACACGCTTTCCGATGAGCGCTCCGAGCTCGCGCAGCACCGCATCGCCTGCGAGATGGCCGTACGTGTCGTTCACCTTCTTCAGCGCGTCGATGTCGAAGTACGCGACCGCCAGCGGTGTCTCGTGACGTTCGGCGCGGGCGACCTCCTCTTCCAGACGATCGTAGAAGTAGCCGTAGTTGTGGATGCCGGTCAGCGCGTCCGTGTTGGCGGCGCGCTTGAGCCGCTCGTGCAGCTCCGCGACGTCGATCGCGGCGGCGATCTGCGCCGCGACCGTCTGCAGCAGGGTCAGGTCGCGTTGCCCGAACACCCCGACGGACGGGTGAGACACCACGAGCGTGCCGATCGTCCGGCCAGAAGTGCGCAGCGGTACGACCATCTCCGACCGAACGGCCGGATCCCCGATGTAGCGCGGATCGGTGCGGATGTCGTCCACGATCTGGGCCTCGCCGTGATCGACGACCCAGCCCGACAGACCGCGGCCCTTCGGGATGCGCGTCGGACCGGCGAGATCGGTGCGGGTGCCCGCCGCCGAGCGGACGACGAGATCTCCGGTGGACTCCTCGCGCAGCATGATCGTGAACCACGAGCCGGGCATGTGGCGCTCCAGGATCGCGAGGATGCGGGAGAGGAGCTGCTGCATATCGAGCAACGTGTGGAACTCCGGGGTGATCTCAGCGAGGATCGCGAGCTCACGCGATGCCCCGACCTCGACCTCGGCTGCGGCGACCGTGCCACGGGCGTGGACCATGGTGACGAACTCATCGACGACGGTGCGGTCGTACCACGTGCCGGCGAGCGAGCGGAGCTCCGCGATCGCCGCCTCCGGCGGCAGCGCCCGGCGGTAGGGCCGGTCGGCCACCATGGCCTCGTAGCTGATCGCGACCGCGAGGATGCGCGCCGCGAGCGGGATCTGGTCGCCTGCGAGCCGGTCGGGATAGCCCGTACCGTCCCAGCGCTCGTTCGCGTGGCGGACGATCGGGACCACCGTCCGCAGGAACGTGATCGACTCGAGGATCCGGGCCCCGAGCACCGGGTGCTCCTGGAGGATCTGGCGCTCCTCCGGGGTGAGCGGACCGCTCTTTGCGAGGATCGTCGCCGGCACGCCGATCTTGCCGAGGGAATGGAACAGGGAGCCGTACCGAAGATCACGAAGGCCGTCGTCATCGAGGCCGAGACGCTCGCCGATCCCCACTGCGTCTGCCGCGACCCGCCGCTGATGATCCTCGTGATAGCCGTCGCGGGCCTCGATCATCGCGGTGAGCTTTGACACCGTGGAGAGGTACGCGTCGTCCAATTCGACATAGAGACGCATCGAGCGGATCGCGGCCGCACCCATGCCGCCCAGAACGCCGATGAGCTCGCGCTCCTCGTCCGTGAACCGGCGGGGCGCCGACCAGACCACGAAGAACACGCCGATGGAGGTGTCCGCGGCCCGTAGCGGCTGGACGTAGAGGGCCTGCTGACCCCGCTCGAGCATCAGCCGGCGCATCGGGTCAGCGGCGATCGTCGCGTCTTCGACCTCGAGCGGCTGACGACGCTGCAGGACCTCTCCGATCACCTCCGACCGTGGCAGGCTCTTCGTCATCACAGCCCGATCATCGTTCACCGCGCCGAATTCGAGA
>JANLWM010000230.1:0-3188 GCA_031364525.1 Chloroflexota bacterium
GTGGGACCACATCAGCGAGCGCCAGGTGTGCTCGGCGTCCGAGGTCTGTGAGACCGCCGTGCCGACCGGGTTGCCCGCGGCCTTCAGCTTCGGCGCGAACGCGATGAGGTCGTCCCAGGTCTCGAGGTGATCCTTGGTGAACCCCGCGGCCTTCCACAGGTCCGTTCGCCACGAGGAGAGGAACGGCACGAGGAAGTCCGGGAAGCCGTACCACTTGCCCTTGACCTTGCCGATGGCCTCACCGGCCGGCAGCCACCCGCCGTACTTGGTGGCGGCGCGGTCGCAGATGTCGGTGATGTCGACGAGGCTTGAGGTGAACAACGCGGGCAGGCCGTTCGCGAAGTGCGCGACCAGATCATGGCCGTTCTTCGCCGCGACCTCGGACGCGAATCGCGCCGGCAGGTCGGCCTGCGGGATGCGGTCGATCTTCACGACGACGCCGTTCTTCGCGCCCCACTCGGCCGCCCATTTGTCGAGGTACGTGTCGAAGTCAGGAACGAAGTGGCTCCACTGGAGGATGTTCAGGTTGCCGCTGAGCTTCTTCGCGGCCGGCGACCCGCCCGCGCTCCCGGCCGCACTCGCCGCTGGCGCGGTCGTCGCGCTGCCTCCCGAGTTGCCGATACAGGCCGCCGCGATCGGCACCACTGCCGCCGCCGCCGCGCCTTTGAGGACCGTTCGCCTGTTGATCTTCCGCTTGGCTCCGTCTTCCACCGAGACCTCCCGCACCGCCGAATTCCGCGCGATTATGCGCCGCCTGCCGACGGGCGCAATGAGTGTTTCGCGCTGCGCGAAAGGTCGGGCTAGGACGTGCGGGGTTCGGGTTTTTCCGGGTCGAGGCCGAGGTCGGCGATCGCCTTCGCGACGTCGGCCGGGGCGTACTGCTCGTACTGCGTCAGGCCGTGCAGCGAGGCCACGGCGATGCTCTCGGGATCGACCTCGAAGAACCGGCGCAGGGCCTCGCGGGTGTCGGAGCGGCCGAATCCATCGGTCCCGAGCGGGATGAACGGCTGCGGGCTCCAGCGGCCGATCTGGTCAGGGAGGGACTTCAGGTAGTCGGATGTCGCGATGACCGGGCCGGCGTCACGGAGGACCTCGGTGATGTACGGCACGCGCGGCTCGGCCTCGGGGTGGAGCCGGTTCCAGCGCTCGGCCTCGAGGGCCTCGTTCCGGAGGAGCTGGTACGAGGTGACGCTCCACACGTCGGCGGAGACGTCGTACTTGTCGGCGAGCAGCTCCTGGGCCCGCAGCACCTGCTGCATGATCGCGCCCGACCCAAGGAGCGCGACCTTGCGCCGGCTGCCGCCGTGACCCGCGCGGAATTTGTAGATGCCGCGCAGGATCCCGTCTCGTGTGCCCTCCGGCATCGCCGGCATCGGGTAGTTCTCGTTGTACAGGGTGAGGTAGAAGAAGACGTCCTCGTTGTCCACGAGCATCCGCTTGAGCCCGTCCTCGATGATGACCGCCGTCTCGTAGGCGAACGCCGGGTCGTAGGCGCGCACGCTCGGGAGGACCGTCGCGAGCAGGTGGCTGTGCCCATCGTCGTGCTGGAGCCCTTCGCCGTGCAGCGTCGTGCGGCCCGCGGTCCCACCGAGCAGGAAACCGCGACCGCGGGTGTCACCGAACGCCCAGACCTGGTCCCCCGTGCGCTGCAGGCCGAACATCGAATAGAAGATGTAGAAGGGGAGCATGTGGGCGCCGAGCGTCGCGTAGGCGGTCCCGGCGGCCGTGAACGAGGCCATCGAGCCCGCCTCGGTGATCCCCTCCTCGAGCACCTGGCCGTCCAGGGCCTCTCGGTAGGGGAGCAACGTGTCGGCGTCCACCGGCTCGTAGCGCTGGCCGAGCGGCGAGTAGATGCCGACCTCTTTGAACAGCGGATCCATGCCGAAGGTGCGCGCTTCGTCGGGGATGATCGGCACGATGCGCTTTCCGACGTTCTTGTCCCGCAACAGGTTGCGCAGCAGCCTGGTGAAGGCCATCGTCGTCGAGGCGGCGGTCGTGCCGCTGCCCTTCGGGAACTCCGCGAACGCCGTGGCCTCCGGCATCTCGAGCGTCTTGGCGCGCACGACCCGACGCGGCAGAGCGCCGCCGAGCGCGCGGCGCCGCTCGAGCATGTACTTGATCTCTTCGCTCTCCATGCCCGGGTGGTAGAACGGCGCGCCCGCGAGCTTGTCGTCGGGGATCGGCAGCTCAAGACGGTCGCGGAAGATCTTCAGCTCCTCGACCGACAGCTTCTTCGCCTGGTGGGTGACGTTGCGGGCCTCGACGTTCGGGCCCAGCGTCCAGCCCTTGACCGTCTGGGCAAGCACGACGGTCGGGGTGTCGCGATGGCCGACCGCCGCGGTGTAGGCCGCGAACAGCTTCCGGTAATCGTGCCCGCCGCGACGGAGCGTTCGGAGCTGATCGTCGGAGAGGTGCTCCACGAGCTTCCGCAGGCGGGCGTCCGGGCCGAAGAAGTGCTCGCGGATCGACGCGCCGTCGGACGTGGTCATCCGCTGCGAGTCACCGTCAAGCCACTCGTTCATCTTGTTCACGAGCACGCCATCGACGTCGCGGGCCAGCAGGTCGTCCCACTCGCGGCCCCAGAGCACCTTGATGACGTTCCAGCCGGAGCCGCGGAACACCGCCTCGAGCTCCTGGACGATCTTGCCGTTGCCCCGGACCGGCCCGTCGAGCCGTTGAAGGTTGCAGTTCACGACGAACGTCACGTTGTCGAGGCCCTCGCGCGCCGCGACGCGCAGGGCGCCGAGCGCCTCCGGCTCGTCGCACTCGCCATCGCCGAGGAATGCCCAGACGCGCGAACGGCTCGTGTCGACGATGCCGCGGTTGTGGAGGTAGCGGTTGAAGCGCGCCTGGTAGATGGCGGCGAGCGGGCCAAGGCCCATCGAGACCGTCGGGAACTCCCAGAAGTCCGGCATGAGTCGCGGGTGCGGATACGAGGACAGGCCTTGCCCCGGGACGACCTCGCGCCGGAAGTGCGCGAGCTGATCCTCGGTGAGGCGACCCTCGAGGAACGCTCGGGCGTAGATGCCCGGCGACGCGTGTCCCTGGAAGAACACCTGATCCCCGGGATCGCCGTCGTCCTTGCCCCGGAAGAAGTGGTTGAACCCGACCTCGTAGAGCGATGCCGCAGAGGCGTACGTCGCGAGATGACCGCCGATGCCGGAGAACCGGTTGTTCGCCCGGAGGAC
>JANLWM010000266.1:0-2371 GCA_031364525.1 Chloroflexota bacterium
CGACGCGGAGCGGACACCGCACGCCTCGAACACCGACTGACGCTGGAGCAGATACGGGGTCGAGCCGCCATATGACTGGGCGCGGGACTCGCTCCACGGACCGCCGCCACGCCGGTCCCATTCTGTCCGCAGCTCTTCGAGCAGCCGGGTCTTCCCAAGTCCGAAGTCGCCGATGATCGCGAGAACGCGGCCGGCGCCGGCTTGCACGTCGGAGGCCGCCTGATAGAGAACGTCGATCTCGGCCTGACGGCCGACGACCTCGACCCCACGGACCACGCGCGTGCTCTCGCGCTCGCGAAGCACCTCGAAGGCAAGGACCGGTGTCGCGCGGCCCTTCAGCTCGAGCGGCCCCAGCGGCCGAAGCTCGAACCCATCGCGGACCTGGCGCTCCGTCGCGGCGCCAACGACGATCCCGCCGGTCGGTGCGGCGCTCTGCAGGCGCGCGGCGACGTTCACCGCGTCGCCGAGCGCGGTGTACTCGATGCCCTGGCCACCGCTGTCGCCGACGACGGCGAGGCCGGTGTTGATCCCGATGCGGACAGCGAGGTCCGCGCTCCGGGCCGCAGGCAGCGATCCCTGATAACGCGCGAGCTCGCGACGCATGTCGAAGGCCGCGAGGATCGCGCGCTGCGGGTCGTCCTCGTGGGCGATCGGCGCGCCGAAGTACGCCAGGATCGCATCACCCATGACCCGGGCCACGGTCCCTTCATAGCGGTCGATCGGGCCACGCAGGGCCCGGAAGGCGCCGTCGACGAGCTCCGCCCACGCCTCAGGGTCGAGCGATTCGGCGAGCGCGGTGGAGCCCTTGAGGTCGCAGAACAGAACGGTCACGATCCGACGCTCTCCGGCCAGGCCAGACGGAGACGTGTTCCCGAGCATCGGACGATGCTATGTCCGTCGCGGATGCGTCACACTTTGCGTAGATGACCCAGCAGCAGCGCACCGTCGCGGTCCTTGGCGCCACCGGCACGGTCGGGCAGCGCTTCATCAGCCTGCTCGCCGATCACCCGTGGTTCAAGCTCACCGCGCTCACGACGTCCGACCGAAGCGCCGGCAAGCGCTACGCCGACGCCGTCCACTGGCACCTGCCGACGCCGATGCCGGAGTCGGTCGCCGATATGAAGCTCGAGCCCACCCGGCCCGAGATCGGGGCCGACCTCTGCTTCAGCGCCCTTCCGAACGAGGCCGCGGCCGAGCACGAGGCCGCCCTCGCGAACGCCGGTCACCACGTGTTCTCGAACGCCTCGCACCACCGGATGGATCCGGACGTCCCGAACCTCATCGCCGAGGTGAACTTCGAGCACGTGAAAGCGCTCGCGAAGCAGCGCGAGGTCCGCGGTTGGAAGGGCTCGATCGTCACGAACGGGAACTGCACCGCGATCCACCTGACGCTTGCGATCGCGCCGCTGCATCGAGACTTTGGGATCGAGCAGCTCCTCGTGACGACGATGCAGTCGATCTCCGGCGCCGGCTATCCGGGAGTTCCATCTCTCGATGTCCTGGATAACGTGGTCCCGTACATCGGTGGTGAAGAGGACAAGGTCGTCGAGGAGACGCTGAAGCATCTCGGTGGCTGGGACGGCAACGCTTTCACGCCCGCCCGATTCCCGATGTCCGTCCATTGCAACCGGGTGCTCGTACGTGACGGCCACACCGAGACGGTGAGCGTGAAGCTGAAGGGCTCGCCGAGCGTCGACGCCGTGACGGAGAGCTTCCGCGCGTTCAGGGGCCGCCCGCAGGAGCTCGCGCTGCCGTCCGCCCCGTTGCACCCGATCGTGGTGCGCGCGGAGCCTGATCGCCCGCAGCCGCTCCTCGATCGGGACACCGAGAGGGGCATGGCCTCGTCGGTCGGCCGGATCCGATCTGACGCCGTGCTCGGGCTGAAGTTCGTCGTGGTCGGCCACAACACCCTTCGCGGCGCGGCCGGCGCGTCGGTGCTGAATGCCGAGCTTTTGGTGGCGGAGCGCTGCGTCTGATGGCGGCCGAGACCTTCCTCGCGCGTCTCGATCGCGTACCCCTGAACGCCTTCCACTGGAAGCTCCTGATCATCTCCGGCCTTGGCTGGATGTTCGACGCGATGGATGTGATCCTCATCTCCTTCGTGCTCACGCCGATCAAGAGCGAGTTCGGCCTGGATGCGACCCAGACCGGCCTCGTCGCGAGCGCCGGCTTCGTCGGGATGTTCCTGGGAGCGGCGGTCTCGGGCCGGCTCGCCGACCGGTACGGGAGACGGGTGGTCTTCCAGGTCACGCTCGTCGTGTTCTCGATCGGCAGCCTGCTGTCGGCGGCGGCGCCGTCGTTCGAGCTCTTGCTCGCCGCGCGCATCGTGACCGGCCTCGGTCTCGGTGGGGAGCTGCCGGTCGTTTCGACG
>JANLWM010000273.1:0-1759 GCA_031364525.1 Chloroflexota bacterium
GCCACCGTTCGAATTCGCGATCGGGGGCGATGAGCTTCGGGGCCTTCGCATCCTTCTGCCAGCGGGCGCGACGCTGCGCGAGGCCGAGCTGCAGGGTCAGCAGCTCGTCGAACGCGAGGCGGCGGCGACCTTCCAAGAGACGGGCCTCGGTCGACGGGAAGTGGACCTCCTTCAGCGCCTCCGGCAGCGGCAATAGCTCGCGGCGCGCGCGGATCGTCGCGGGCAGTCCATCGGGCACCTCGTCGACCACCGGCGAACGCTTCGGCGCGCCCTCGACCGCGGTGTGCAGCCACCGTCGGAGGTTGCCTTCCTTCAAGCCTTCGGTGAGGCGATAGACCGGGACCATCCGACCGGTGTGCACGCGCTCGGCGTCGGCGGCCTCGACCTTGGGATTCGAGAGCTGCAGCGCGCGGCCGAACCAGGTCGCCTTTCCCGACAGCCGGATGAGCTGGCCGGGCTGAAAGCGCTCCTTGATGAACTGACGTCCGAACCAGGTGGCCTTCACGCCCGACGGCCGCATGTCGGCGGGATCGATGAGCTCGACCTCGGTCATCATCTGACCCCGGGCCGTCCGACGCTGGCCGACCGCCCCGACGATCGCCTCGGTCGTCTGCTCGCGGTCGGCGATCAGGTGCCGGACCGGCCGGACGTTGCCGTAGTCGAGGTAGCGGGTGGGAAGATGCCACAGCAGGTCGCCGATGGTCCGGATGCCCAGACGCTCGAGGAGCTTGACCGACTCGCCACCGACCCCCGGCAGTGCCTCGACCTTCAGGTCGAGGCTCGTGCTATTCGGCCGCGACGATGAAGGGATAGTGCGGCTGGCCGCCATCGACGACCTCCACCTCGGCGCCGGGGAACATCGCGCGGAGGCTCTCCGCGGCCGCGGCGCGGCGGGCCTCGTCGACACCCGAGCCGACGTACAGCGTGAACAGTCCGGCCTTCGTCATCGAGCGCACGCCACCGGCCAGCGCGGTGAGCTCAGTGTCCGAGTGCGCGACGAGGGTGCCATCGAGCAGCGCGAGGTGCTCGCCACGACCCACGCGCTGACCGTCGACGTCCGCGTCACGGATGGCGGTCGTGATCTCGATCGCGTGGGACCCGGCCAAGGCCGTGCGCATCGCCGCGATCGCATCGACCGCGGCCTCACCCTGGTCCCAGCTCGCGAGCGCGGCCATGCCCTGGGCGACGTTGCGCGTCGGAAGCACGCTCACCAGCCCGCCAGCGAGCTTCGCCGCCTGCTCGGCCGCAAGGATCACGTTCCGGTCGTTCGGAAGGACCACGACGTGCTCGGCGTTCGCTTGCCGGATGGCGGAGAGGAGCTCCTCCGTCGACGGATTCATCGACGCGCCTCCGCGGACCACGTGGGCGCCCAGCGATCGCGCGATCCGGGCGAATCCCTCACCGGGCACGACGGTCACGACGCCGACCGCGATCGGCTCCCGGTGCGTCGAGGCGACCACGATGCCGGTGGCCTCGGCGTGCTGCGCGGACATGGCGTCCAGATCCTCGATGACCACGTCACTGATCCGGCCGGCGCTCAGCCCGATCCGGACGATCTGATCCGGCTCCAGCGTGTGCACGTGGACCTTCGCGACGGTCTCATCGCCGACGACGAGGACGCAGTCCGCCCCGAACTCGAGCATCGCGGCGCGGAGGTCCTCGACCGCGCGGGAGGGTGCGGTGATCAGGAACTGCACGTCGTAGGCGCCCTCCCACGAAGGCGCCTCACCCTGGCCGGACGCGACCGTGGCCGGCGTGA
>JANLWM010000314.1:0-2391 GCA_031364525.1 Chloroflexota bacterium
CGCCGGCTCGGCCTGGACGCGATCGGCGTGACCGCCGAGGAGTTCACGGGGGATCGCTACCTCGTCTATCGCGTGCGCGAGCCATTCGCGATGCTGCTGGCGTGGTGGCAGGTGAACGTTTCCCCACCTCGGTGACTCGCACGAACACCCGCCCGCGCTGTGAACCAGCCTGATGTACTATTCCACTAAGGGAGTAGTGAAATAGCTGCGATCGCCTTCCACCTCGACCCAGGCTCGGGTGTGCCCACCTACCTGCAGCTCGTCCAGCAGGTGAAGCACGCCGTCCGGTACGCGATCTTGCGTCCGGGTGATCGTCTTCCCACCGCGCGCGAGGTCGTCCTCGTGCCCGGCTCGGAGGTCTACGGCGACGGCCGGCCCAGCCCGGCGCTCGCCAGCCGCCTCGATGTCGCGGCGGCCCTGTATCGGGCGGGAAAGGTCCGGACCATTCTCATGAGCGGGGGCCAAGGCACCTTCGAGGTCGATGCGATGACGGCATACGTGGTGCGGGCCGGTGTCCCAGTCGCCGCCGTGGCCCGCGATCCGAACGGAGAGCGCACCTACGACAGCTGCGTGAACGCCCGGGACCGGTTTGGCGCGCGGTCGATGGCGATCGTCAGCCAGGAGGATCACGTTGCCCGCGCCGTCTACACCTGCCGCCGGCTCGGCCTGGACGCGATCGGCGTGACCGCCGAGGAGTTCACGGGGGATCGCTACCTCGTCTATCGCGTGCGCGAGCCATTCGCGATGCTGCTGGCGTGGTGGCAGGTGAACGTGTCCCCACCTCGGTAACTCAGATGACGGGCTACGAGTGACAAGACGGGGTCTCGGCGCCGGCCCGCCTTAGCGGGCGCTCAGGGTGACGTTGACCACGACCCCCCGGTGGTCCGACGCGGTCGAATTCGCGACGTGGCCCTGAGCGGCGGTCACCCCCACCCCGAAGATGTAGTCGATGCGCTCGACCGGCTGATCGGCGGGGAACGTGGATCCACCGCCTCCGGATTGGAGCGCGAGATCGCCGAAACCGGAGTCGGTGATGAGCTTGAGCTCCGGCGCGTCAGGCTTCGCGTTGCAGTCGCACGCGATGATGGCCGGCGTGGCAGTCCCGATCTCGCCGAGGAGCGCGCGGACCTGCTCCATGCGGACGGCGCTCGCATCGGCGTTCTCGTCCAGGTGGGTGACGGCGATCAGCGCGCGCGTTGCGCCGCCCGGATCGCCGATCCGGACGATGATCGCCCCGCGCGGCTGGTACCGGAGGCCCGGCTCCTTCGCGTAGTGCACTCGGCGCACGTCGGTGATCGGGTAGCGCGAGAGGATGGCGTTGCCATAGAGGTCGCCGATGTTCGGGCCGAACACGTACGACATCCCGAGACGAGCGCTGAGGTACCCGAGGACATCGTGCTGCTCGTCGATGAGCCACCCCCGGACGACCTCCTGGAGGAGGACGACATCGGGTCCCTCGTGCGCGATGGCGTCGGCGGTCTTCTCGAGGCCGGCGATATCGAACGCGTCGAATCCCTGGTGGACGTTGTACGTCATGACGCGGAACGTGAGCGGCGTGGTCGAGATCGGGGTGGGCACCGGGGTGAGGAGGAGCCCGGCCGCCGGGCCGACGATCGCGAGCGCACCGATGAGACCGGCGACCAGCGGCCGCCACCGCGGCAGCGGCGAGGGCGGGATCAGGAGGACCGCGACCACGACCACCGCGGTCATCACCCAGAGCGCCTCGAGGTTCGCGAAGTACGCGTAATGGATGAACGTGCCGGCCACGAAGAGCACCCACCCGACGCCGAGCCCCAGGACGGCGAACCGTGGCGACGCCGCCTCCTTCTGCGGCGCGGACACAAGGATCGCGGCGGCGATCACGATTCCGGCGGCGAACGCCGCACCCGCCGCGAGCGAGAGGATCGGAACGTGGAGCCAGAGCAACGCTGCGCCCGCGGTGATGGCGGCTGCTGCGGCAGGGCGCGCGGGCAGGCCGCGGGCGAGCACGAACGCGCCAGCGGCGATCCCGATGCCGGCGACGAGCAGTCCGATCTGCGTGCTCGGCCCGCCATCGAGCCCGATGCCGCCGGCGATAGCGAGCTGCGCGCCATTCGTCGCGCCGGTCTCCGCGGAGAGCAGGAGCGGTCCGATGGCCAACAGGCCGAGCGCGCCGCGCGGCCCTGAGGTCGACCACGCGAGCGGCTCACCGAGGACGGCGATCCCGCCGGCGAGGAACAGCAGCGCGGCAACGATGACGAGCGGGACCGCCAGAGGGGCCGGAGCTGCGACCACCGGCACGGTCGCGGCGACCGCGCGCAGGGCCAGGTCGATCGCGAGCGCCGCCGGCAACGCGATCGCGAACGGCGACGGCCGACCCGCCGGTCGCCCGGCGTGGAGGAGCGCAAGCCA
>JANLWM010000317.1:0-5588 GCA_031364525.1 Chloroflexota bacterium
GTTCGCCGCGAGCGGCGGATCGCTCGGCGGGATGCAGGCGCTCGAGTGGGCCGTCGCGTACCCGGATGCGATCCGGGCGATCGTGCCGGTCGCGAGCACGGCCCGGCTCGGTACGCAGGGTGTGGCCTGGAACGCGATCGCGCGTACCGCGATCACCAGCGATCCCGACTGGCAGGGCGGCGCCTATCACGGGACCGGTCGCCAGCCCGCCGCGGGCGTCAAGACAGCACGCATGGTCGGACACATCACCTACCTGTCGGCGGCGGCGGTGCGCGAGAAGTTCGCACGCCGGTTCCAGGGCGGCGGCGACACCCCCCGTTACGACCTGACCGAGCCCGACTTCGAGGTCGAGTCGTATCTGCGCTACCAGGCCGATTCGTTCGCCGCCCGATTCGACGCGAACGCCTACCTCTACATCTCGCGGGCGCTCACGTACTTCGACCTGGCCCGGTCGTATGGCAGCGGGTCCCTCGAGCGCGCCCTCGCGGGCGTGGCCGCGGCGACCTTGCTCCTGTCCTTCTCGTCGGACTGGCTCTATCCGCCCGCCGGATCCGAGGAGATCGCCGCGGCCCTGCGCGCCAGTAGGAAGGAGGTCGAGCATGTCATCATCGAAGCGGACTACGGTCATGACTCGTTCCTCCTCGAGGAGCGGACGATGACCGAGCGGATCTGGCGGTTTTTGGACCGGGTGGCTGAGGTGGGGGAGCAACGGACATGAGCGGCGAGGACGGGACGAGCGAGTTCGGGTTCGACACCCGCGCGATCCACGCCGGCCAGCGGCCGGATCCGTACACCGGCGCGCGCGCGGTCCCGATCTTCCAAACGACGTCGTATGTCTTCGAGGACCCGGAGTCGGCGGCCGCCTACTTCAACCTGCAGGAGTACGGGAACACCTACTCGCGGATCATGAATCCGACCACCGCGGTCTTCGAGGAGCGCGTGGCCAGCCTCGAGGGCGGCGCCGGCGCGGTCGCGTTCGCCAGCGGTCTTGCGGCGCAGGCCGCCGCTCTGTTCACCATGCTGACGCCGGGCGACCACATCGTGGCATCCAGCGCGCTGTACGGCGGCACCGTCACCCAGCTGAAGCACCTGTCGCGGAAGCTCTCCATCGACGTGACGTTCGTCGACCCGGACGATCTCGCCAACTGGCGAGGCGCCCTCACGCCGAACACGAAGGTGCTCTACGGCGAGACGATCGGGAACCCGGGGGGCAACGTCCTCGACATCGCAGGCGTGGCCGAGATCGCGCACGGACACGGTGCTCCATTGATGATCGACTCGACCTTCGCGACGCCATACCTCTGCCGGCCGATAGAGCACGGGGCCGACATCGTGGTCCACTCGGCGACGAAGTTCATCGGTGGTCACGGCACGAGCATCGGCGGCATCGTCGTAGAGGCCGGGACGTTCGACTGGTCCAACGGCCGCTTCCCGGTGGTCGCCGATCCCTCGCCCGCGTATCACGGCCTCGCGTTCCACGAGACGTTCGGCATGTACGGCTACCTCATGAAGCTGCGGGCCGAGTCGCTCCGTGACCTCGGTGCCGCGCTCTCGCCGTTCAACGCGTTCCTGTTCCTCCTCGGGCTCGAGACCCTGCCGCTCCGCATGGCCAAGCACGTCGAGAACGCGATGGCCGTCGCCACGTACCTCGCCGGACACGCGGCAGTCGCGGGTGTCCGCTACCCGGGCCTGCCCACGAGCCCCTACAAAGAGCTCGTGCAGCGCTACCTCCCGAAAGGCGCCGGCTCCATCTTCGTGTTCGATCTGGTCGGCGGCCGCGCCGCAGGCCAAAGGTTCATCGAGCACCTGGGCCTCTGGAGCCATCTTGCGAATGTCGGCGATGCGAAGAGCCTGGTCATCCACCCAGCCAGCACGACGCACCGCCAGCTGAACGATGCGGAGCTCGCCGCCGCGGGCGTTGGGCCGGGGACGATCCGCCTCTCGGTCGGGCTCGAGACCGCGGCCGACCTCATCCGCGACCTCGAGCGCGGTCTGGCGGCGACCCCGTGACCGTTTCCTATCAGGACCCGACGGTCATCCTCAAGATCCTTCGGGCCGCCCGGACCGTCGCGATCGTGGGCCTGTCGAAGGATCCGCTGCGCCCATCGAACTTCATCGGCTTCTACCTGAAGCGTCATGGCTACAAGATCGTGCCGGTGAACCCGCGCGAGCAGGAGATCCTGGGCGAGCGCTCGTACCCGAGCCTCACGGACATCCCGTTCCCGGTGGATATCGTCGACGTCTTCCGCCGGCCGGACGCGGTGCCCGACATAGCCCGTGAGGCGGTCGCGATCGGCGCGAAGGCGCTCTGGCTGCAGTTCGGCGTGATCAGCGCCGCGGGCGCCGCGACCGCGGCGGCGGGTGGCCTCGATGTCGTCATGGATCGCTGCATGAAGGTGGAGCACGCCCGTCACCTCGGGCGTATGCACTGGCTCGGGTTCAACACCGGGCGGATCACATCGCTGCGGGAGCGCGCCGGTGGCTGAGCCGGCCGACATCGGAGAACACATCGCGCTCGTCTACGAGGGCGCAGACCGGCCGGGCATCCTGCACGCGATCACCAAGGTCATCCTGGCGCACGGCGGCAACATCACGGGGATCGACATCCCGGAGCGTGGCAGCGATCGCGCTCGCGTGCACGTCGAGGTCGACCTTCCACCGAGCACGACCGGCCAGAAGCTCGTGACCGAGCTGCGCGGGCTGGACGCCCTCGACGCGGTCGAGCTCGTGCCCTCGATGTCCGAGATCTTCGGCAAGCGGATCATCGTCGTGGGCGGCGGCGCTCAGGTCGGGCAGGTCGCGCTCGGAGCGATCTCCGAGGCCGACCGCCACAACATCCGCGGCGAGAAGATCAGCGTGGACACCATCCCGATCGTCGGCGAAGAGAACCTCGCGGCGGCGGTGCGTGCGGTCGCGCGTCTGCCACGCGCGGTCGCCCTCGTGCTCGCCGGCGCGCTCATGGGTGGCGAGATCACGAAGGCCGTCGAGGAGGTCCGGGCCCGCGGGATCCTCGTCATCAGTCTGAATATGGCGGGCTCCGTGCCGCAGGCCGCTGACCTCATCGTGAGCGATCCGGTCCAAGCCGGGGTGATGGCGGTGATGGCGGTCGCGAAAACGGCGAAGTTCGACATCGCCCGCCAGCGGGGCCGGACCTACTAGCGCCCAGCGGGTCAGAGGGTCGGCGACTCGGGAAGCGTGAGCACCGCTCGGATCGATGAGGGCGGAAGGCACTCCGTCGCGCTGCAGGCCTGCGATCGCACGACGACCTCGAGGCGTGCGTCGCCGGACCCGCGAGCGATGATCAGCTCCACCGGGATCACGAGCGTGAGGGATCCCTCATAGACGCGGAAGTCCTCATCCAGACCCAGGACGCGGAATGCCGCGGGCTCGGGCCACGGGAACGCATCGATGCGCGCCCCGTCGGGTTCGCTCGTCACAGCGATCTCGAGCGCCTGATAGCCGCTCGGCGTCGTCGGACCGTAGACGTGCCAGCCGGGATCGATCGCGAGCTCGACATGAAGGCCGAGGCGCTGATACGCGAAGTACGTCGGCGAGTCGACCCAGGTCCGGACGGCCACGTGCTCCTGGTGGCCACGAGCCTCGATCGTCACCTCGGGACCCGCCGGCTGCGCGCCAGTGAGCTGCTCGAACAGGAGCCGCCCGCCCTGACGCAGGCGATAGTTCGTCTCGACGATCTTCCGCTCGACGCGGCCGGTCGCGTCGAGGACGAACGTCATGGGGTAGGCGACGCCCTGCTGCTCGTCGCGGGTCTTGATATCGAAGGTCGCGTGATGCTCGACCAGGTCCTCATCGAGGACGCCGAGCTCGCGGATGACCGCGCTTCCCTCGTCGGACAGCAGCGGATAGGTGATGCCGTACTTCGTCGCGAACTCGGTGAGGCCGGCGTGCGGGTCGTAGCTGATCGCGAAGAGCGCGTAGCCCGCGCGCTCGAGCGCCTGAGCGATCCGTTGCAGCTCGACCAGCTGCGTCTTGCAATACGGTCACCACCGGGCGCTTCGGTGGAACACGACCACCGCCCGTCGCGCGCCCCTCGCTGCGTGCAGGTCCACGAGGGCGCCGCTTTGATCCGGCAGCCGGACGTCGGGAAAGCGGTCGCCGACCGTGGGGCCGCGCTCGCCGTAGTCCACTCGGGTCACCGCCCCACCGTAGCGTCACCTGACCCGTCGAGCGAGGCGCGCACCTGCGCCGGGCTCGGCTCGACGAGGACCGTGCCGTTGGGGAAAACGACCGTCGGAACGGACATATACCCGTTGGCCGCTGTCCGGACGAGCTGTTGGGCGGCGGGGTCGTCCGTGATCTCGATCTCCCGGAACGCGATGTGCTCGCCCGTCAGCCACCGCTTGAGCGACCAGCAGTGGCCGCAGGTGGCGGTGGTGTAGACGAGGAGGTCGGGCGGGGTGCTCACCTCGACCACCGTAACGCGCAGCGGCTCCCTAGAATGCGCTGACTCCGCGGAATGATCGAATTCATCGATGTCCACAAGCACTACGGCCCGCTGCACGTGCTGCGGGGGATCACGCTGCGCGTTGAAGAGCGCGAGGTCGTCGTGATCATCGGCCCCTCGGGGTCCGGGAAGAGCACGATGATCCGCACCGTGAACCGTCTCGAGCCGATCGAGCGAGGGACGCTGACGGTCAACGGCCTGCACGTCGAGGACCGCCGGACCGACGTCAACAAGCTGCGCCGGGACGTCGGCATGGTCTTCCAGAGCTTCAATCTGTTCCCGCATCTCACCGCCGTCGAGAACGTCATGCTCGCGCCGGTCCGCGCCCGCGGTCTCTCGAAGGCGGTGGCCCGGGAGAAGGCCACGGCGCTCCTTGCCAAGGTCGGTATCGGCGAGAAGGCCGGCCATTTCCCGGCGCAGCTCTCCGGTGGTCAGCAGCAGCGTGTGGCGATCGCCCGGGCGCTCGCGATGGATCCCAAGATCATGCTCTTCGATGAACCGACGAGCGCGCTCGACGCGGAGATGATCCGCGAGGTGCTCGACGTCATGCGCGCTCTGGCGAAAGAAGGCATGACCATGATGGTCGTGAGCCACGAGCTCGGCTTCGCTCGGGAGGCGGCGAACCGGATCCTCTTCATGGACGAGGGTCGCATCATCGAGGATTCCCCCGCAGCCGAGTTCTTCACGGCGCCAAAGGAGGAGCGCGCCAAGCAATTCTTGAGCAAGGTCATCCGGCACTAGCAGGCGATAAAGGACCAGGTGGAGGGATCAATGCGAAACAACGCACGGATCATCGCGGTCGGGTTAGCGGCACTGTTCGTGGTCTCCGCGTGCGGCGGTGCGAGCTCGTCTGGTACGAGCGCCACCGCGGCGACGAAGCCAACGTTCGACTCGGCATCGTTCCAGTTCGCGATCCAGGCCAAGGGCAAGTTCCGGGTCGGCACCCGCGAGGACAACGTGCCCTTCGGGTTGAAGAATCCGGCGACCGGGAAGTTCGAGGGCTTCGACATCGACATCGCCCGTGAGCTCGCGAAGGGCATCTTCGGCGCGCAGGCCAACATCGATGACGTCATCGAGTGGACCCCGGTCGTGTCGGCCACGCGCATCCCGACGCTCCAGGACA
>JANLWM010000324.1:0-4097 GCA_031364525.1 Chloroflexota bacterium
TCGCGGAGGGGCACGGTGTTCTTGAGGAGGCGATGGAGCAGGTTCACATCGGCCCCGTGGAGCTGCACGACCCCGGCGACGGTCTGGCGCGAATACGTGCCGCGATGGACGACGAACTTGAGGCCGAGGCCACCGATCATCTGGCAGGCCTGGCACGGGCAGGTCGTGGCGGCCTTCATGTCCCGCAGCCGGCGATGGAATGTCGCAAAGGTCTCTCGCAGCCAGTCCGTTATCTCGACGCCGGTCCGTTCGGTCGTGCAGCAGAGGGCATCACCCTCCACCTGGTCGACGCTGAGCTTCCCGCCGAAGCTCTTCGCGATGTTCTCGATGAGCTCCGCGAGGATCTCGCCCGAGTGCTCATGCTCCGTGCCGGAGACGAACGCCGTATATCCGGAGATATCTGCCATGACGAGGAGACCCTCGGCCGACGCCACGCGATGATTATCCGCTGAAGCCCTACGGTACCGCCGTGGCCCGCACGAGCAGTCAGCGACCTACGCGGACGACGCCGACGATCGTATCCAGCGGCAACGGCCGTGACGCCCTTCCGGTGGGGATCCGCATTCTGGCCCGGGGCGGCAGCGCGCTCGATGCCGTGGAGGCCTGCACACGCGTCGTCGAAGCCGATCCCGCCGATGAGACCGTCGGCCTGGGGGGCCTGCCGAACGTCCTCGGCGTGGTCGAGCTCGACGCGTCGATCGTCGACGGCATGACGCACCTCGCCGGATCGGTCGCTGCGCTCACCGGGTTCCTGCACCCGATCTCGATCGCCCGCGCGGTCATGGAGCGGCTGCCGCACGTGATGCTCGTCGGCCCCGGTGCCGCCCGGTTCGCTCGTGAGATCGGTGCCGAGGAAGCCGACCTGCTGACACCGGCGGCCCGAAGCCGCTGGGTCACGGTGCTCAAGGACGCGGGCCACACTCCGGCGTCGATCGCGGCGACGAAGTCCCTGGTACCGGTCGTGTGGACGACGATCGAGGAGCGAGGCACGGTGAATTTCATCGCGGTCGATGGGCGCGGCAACATCGCCTCGGCCGTCTCGACCAGCGGATGGGGCTTCAAGTACCCGGGGCGCATCGGTGACTCACCGGTGATCGGCGCCGGCCACTACTCGGACTCGCGCCACGGCGGCGCTGCGTGCACGGGGTTCGGCGAGCTCGCGCTTCGTAACGTCACCACGAAGACGGCGGTCGATCGGCTCGCGGCGGGCCGCAGCGCAAAGCAGGTCGCGACCGGCGCGATCGCGGATGCCAACGGTCTCGAGAGTCCCGGCCTGCGGTTGAACATCATCGTCCTCGCAGCGAACGGGGAGCATGCCGCGGCAACGACGAAGCGCAACGTCCGGTACGCGTACCAGACCGTCCGCATGGCGCGGCCCGCGGTCCGCCCACGGATCGTCGTGCCGCAACGGTCCGCATGAGCCGTCGATGGGCGGCGTACGCCGCGTACGCGAACGCGATCATGGCCCTCGCGCAGCTCATGACCTCGGGCGGCGATCCGAAGGCGAATGGCGCCGTGGGCCTCTTGAACAACGCGGCCGGCGTGGGGTGGGCGCTGTCATTCGCACCGCTGGCCTACGTGTTCTATCGCTCGTCGCGCACCCACGCCTCCATCGTGAGCGCTGCCGTATTCGCGTTCGGCCTCGTTGCGTTCGCGGGGTCGGCGTTCCTTGAGATCTCGACCGCGATGGGTCGCCTGACGTTCGATCAGGAGACGATCGCGTACTACCCGGTGCTCGGAGCGATCGGCGTGTGGCTGATCATGGCCGAGGGCGTGGCGCTCCTTGAGACCGACCTTCCGCGCGCGCCGCTCGCGTTCGGTATCACGACGGGGGCGCTCTGGTTCTTCGCGAATGTGCTCTTCGGTGCGGGTGGACTGCCGTCCCCGACGGCGACCGGCTCGGTCAACGACGCGACCGATGGCGGGGTGTTGCTGCTCGAGACCGCGTTCCTGCTGCAGCCGTTCTGGGGTCTCTGGCTCGGGCGCTCGCTCCTCCCGCCACCGCAGGTCGGGCCGGCCCGTCCCGGAAATGACCGCACCGGTCTGTAAGGGGCCTATAGCGCGGCGACCGCCGCCTCGATGCGCCGGGTGGCGTCGCCCGGCTCGGTGTTGCTCGCGAACCGGATCGGCTCGCCGAACACGACCTCGACATCGCCGCGGAGCGGCCAGCCCCTTCGATCGATGATCGACATCTTCTTGATGCGCAGCTTCATCGGCACGACCGGCGTTCCACCCTCGACGGCGATGAGCCCGGTGCCCGACTTGAATGGCTGCATCGGTCCGCCGACGGTCAGCTTGCCCTCGGGATAGATCAGCACCGAGAAGTTCCGGTCCAGACGCGCGCCAAGCAGCTCAAGGCTTCGGCGGATCGCGCCTTCGCGGGCGAGGGGGAACGTATCGGCGAGGACGGCGGAGATGAAGCCGTTCACCTTGTTCCCGAACACATCATCCGCGGCGGCCGCCACTGCCAGCTTCCAGCGCCACCCGAGCGGTATCGACGTGAGGATGATCCCGTTGTCCCAGTGCAGGCAGTGATTCGGTGCGAAGAGCACCGGGCCGCGGAGCTCATAGAGGTGCTCCCGGCCGACCACCTTGATCCGGTAGAAGATGCTCACGAGCGGCCAGACCAGGGACTCTTGCAGCAGCAGGCCGAAGGTGCGGACGAGCGGATTCAGGGGCCAGCCGAAGATCCCGGTCTCGCGCTTCGCGTCGCGTGCGGCATCGACGAGCCGCTCCAGGTCGGCGACGGTCGCGCTCGGCGCGAGGGCGGCATCGTCGATGTACGCGCCGAGCTCCTCCTCGATCACGCCGAGCAGGTCGACGCGGGCGAGCGAATCCATCCCGAGGTCTCCGGAGAGCTGAGCCTCGGGCCGGACCGCAGCCGGGGAAACGCCCGCGACCTGCACGATCAGTGTCTCGAGCGGACCGAGGACGCGGTCACCGCTTCCGGCGATCTGGGCGACGATGTCGGCGGTCGCATCGCCCCGCTGCATCTCGAGCAGGCGCTCCACGACGTAGCGCTTCTTCACCTTCTGGGTCGGCGTGGTCGGGAAGTCGTCGTCCGGCCATGCCGTCCAGCCGCGGATCTGCTGGCTGCCGGAGAGCTTCGTGTTCGCGTCGCGCACGATCGCGGCGGTGAGGTCGGCGTCCTTCAACAGGAAGACCGCGTGCACATGGACGGCCTCGCCTGGGAGCTCGAGCCCGACGATCGTCGCGACGACCGGCCGGATCGGCGTTGCCGCAGCGTCGATCCGCGGATCGGCGGCCAGGACATCCTCAATGTCTTCGGGATATACCTTCAGGCCGTCCGCGAGGACGATCATGTCCTTCTTGCGGCCGCGCAGCCAGAGGTATCCGTCCACGTCGATCTCCCCCAGGTCACCGGTGTGATACCAGCCGGCGTCGTCGAGGACCGCACGCGTCGCCTCCTCATTCTCCCAGTAGCCCTTGAACACATTCGGACCGTGGACCAGGACCTCCCCGTCGTCGGCGATCCGCACCTCGACACCCGGGATCGGGACGCCCACCGATCCGAGCCGGTTCCGATCGAGACGGTTGAACGTGATCGCGGGCGCGCACTCGGTCGTGCCGTAGCCCTGGAGCACATCGACGCCAAGCTCGCGCCACGCCTCGCCGAGCGCCGGATCGAGAGCTGCGCCACCCGAGACGATGTAGCGGAACCGGCCACCGAATTGCCGATGCACGCTCGTGAACAAGATCCTGCGCGCGCGCATCGGCAGCCGGCGCGCGATCCGCCGGAGCTTCGCGAAGAGCGCTGTCTTTCCTTGCGCGTCGGCCTGCCGCTGGATGCCGAGGAGGATCGAGCGCACCGCAGCCGGCGTGATGAGGATCAGCGAGACCTTCCGCTCCTTGAACGTGCGGCGGATGACGGCAGGCTGCCGGCTCGTCGGATACACGACCGACGCGCCGGTGAGCAGGAGCGTCCAGAAGCCGGCGAGCTGTTCGAACATGTGCGAGAGCGGGATGAAGGACAGGAGGCGCTGCTTCGGGCCGATGGGGAAGATCTGTCGGGCGGCCTCGGCGTTGGACAGGATATTCGTATGGGTCAGCATCGCCCCCTTGGGATCACCGGTGGT
>JANLWM010000359.1:0-2347 GCA_031364525.1 Chloroflexota bacterium
CTATCACGTCGTACTCAGCGGTCTTCGCGACGTGAACGAGCCACAGCGCGCGTCGACGTTCGCCGATCTCGTCATCACCGGGAACGGCGCGAGCGAGCGCCTGCATCCCGGTCTCGTGCAATACCCGAACAGCGCGCAGGCGATCGGCACGCCGGGTATCGCGGCCGGGGCGCGCGACGACATCTACACGATCCTCGCCGCGTACGACGGGCGCGGCCGCGCGTGGGCCACCATTCGCGTGCGGGTGATCCCGCTCGTGTCATGGCTCTGGGCCGGCGGCGCCATCGTCGGCCTCGGCGCGCTGCTCGCAGCGCTCCCCCCACCCCGCCGGAAGCCGGTGCCCGTGGCAGTCCCGCTGCCGGGCGCCGTGGGTGCCGAGTGAGGCGCATCGCGCGATACACGGCCGTCGCCCTGATCCTCGGGCTCGCCCTCGTCCTCACCCTCGCGTTCCGCCGTGACCCGCACGACATCCGCACCGGCACGGTCGGCAGGCCCGCGCCTGAGTTCACGCTGCCGGATCTTTCGGGGAGCGGCTCGATCGGCCGGGACAGCTACACGGGCAAGGTCATCGTCCTGAACTTCTGGGCCTCGTGGTGCATCCCCTGCAAGGAAGAGAACCCGGCGCTCACCGAGGTGTGGGAGCGCTATCGCGGAACGGACGTCGTGCTGCTCGGCATCGTGTTCCAGGACTCGACCGACGCCGCGCGCGAATACACGGCCCGACTCGGCAATACCTGGCCGAGCGCTGTCGACGAGTCGGGGCGAGTGGCGCTCAGCTACGGCGTGTTCGGACCACCGGAGACGTACTTCATCGGCCGCGACGGGATCATCGCCGGCCGGCACATCGGACCGATCGACGCCCGGACGCTCATCACGGCCATCGAGAAGCTGCGCACGGCTCCGAAGCCGTGACCCGCACGCGGTGGCTCATCCTCGCGGCGGTCCTTGCGGTCACCATCGCCGTCGCCTGGAGCGCGAGACCGCATCCGGTCACCGAGGCCGACCGCGTCGCTCGGATCGCCGCGGAGCTGCGCTGCCCGGTCTGCCAGGGCCTGTCCGTCGAGGACTCGCCGTCGGAGACTGCGCGCTCCATGAAGGCTCTGGTCGCGACGCGCGTGGCCGAGGGCCGGACCGACGAAGAGATCCGCGCCGAGTTCCAGCGCAGCTACGGCGACTGGATCCTCCTGTCGCCCCCGCTCCTGGCCGGGAGCGGTCTTGTCTGGCTCGCGCCGATCGCGGTCGTCATCGCGGGAGCGCTCTTCGCCCTTGACCGGACGCGAGCGCCCGCGACGGCGCTCGCCGATCCGAGCGCGGATGACGTCCGGGAGCTCCGGGAGCTCGTCGCCCGGGAAGACCGGGACGAGGAGCAGCGGTGACGGCGATCGTGTTCGGCATCGCGATCGCCGCCGGCGCGCTCGCCGCGCTGTGGCCGTGGCTCGCGCCCCGGGCGCAGCGCTGGCCGGCGGAGCCCGCGGCCGTGCGAGACGACGTCGCGCGGGCGGTGTCGTCGCTGCGCGACCTGCAGTTCGCCGAAGCGGCGGGGACGATCGACGGTGCCGACGCGGCGCGGCTGCGCGGCATCCTGGAGCGGAGCGCCTTCAGCACGGAGCCGGAGCCGCGACGCGGCCGCGCGCCGATCCGGACGGTCGGCATCGCGGCGCTCCTGCTCGGCATCGCCGCAGCCCTCGTCGCGCAGAGCCTGCCGCAAGCGGCCGGAGACCGCGCGCCGGGTGAGCCGATCACCGGATCGCTTCCGGCCGTCGGCCCGACCACGGCCGAGCTCGAGGCCCGCTCGAAGGCCGCGCCGAAGGACGTCCCGACGCTGCTCGCCCTCGCCGACGCGTACCGCCAGGATGGCCGTGCGACCGACGCGGTGACCGCGTACCGGTCGGTCCTCGGGATCGACCCGAACAGCGTCTCGGCGCTCAACGGACTGGCGCTGATCCTCACGCAGGCGGGTCAGGCCGACGCCGCGATGATCGCCGTCGATCGCGTGCTCGTGCTGCGACCGAAGGATCCGGACGGGCTCTTTCTGAAGGGGCTGCTGCTCTACAAGAAGGAGGACTGGAAGGGTGCGGTCGACGTGTGGACCGTGTACCTCGATGTCGGCGAGTTCCATCCGGCCGCGCCGATGGTGCGTCCGCTCTTCGCCGACGCGCAGAAGAAGGCGGGCCGCTAGCCGCCCGGTCTAGAAGGCGGAGAGGACCTTCTGACCCTCGGGGCTCTTGATGAACTCGAGGAAGGCCCGCACCGCCGGCTTCACGTTTGCCGGGTCCGAAGATTCGAAGTAATACACCGGACGGCGGATCGGGTACGTCCCGTTCCCGACGTTGGCCGTGGTCGCGGC
>JANLWM010000017.1:0-10463 GCA_031364525.1 Chloroflexota bacterium
CTCAACTGCTCCAGGACGCGCGCTTCGAAGACGAAATTGTCGTCGCAGTCGTCACATCCATCGAGGTGCGAGCGGACTGCGGCGATGTCCTGTTCTGACAATTCGGTATCGAGGAACGCGTAGAGGCGCTCGACGCAATCGCTGCAATCCATCTCGCTCAACCCTTCTGCGGCGTCGCCCGGACCGCCGCGATCCCCCGCTGCTGGGCGAGGTCAAGAAGCCGCTTCTGCAGGAACTTCCGGCCCCGGTGAAGCCGGGACATCACCGTCCCGATCGGGATGTCCACCATCTCAGCGATCTCCTTATAGGAGAAGCCCTCGACGTCCAGCAGGACGACCTGGCGGAACTTCTCCGGGAGCTCGGCGAGCGCGTCCTTCACCTCGGCGTCGACCAGGCCGGCGAGGAACTCCGTCTCGGGGTTTCCGGCGCCGGACGATGTCTTCAGGTCGCTCATCCGCTTGTACAGGGAGAACTCGTCGACGCCGTCGAGCTCGGTGAATTCCGGCTGGGTCTGGCGCCGCCGGTACGTGTTGATAAAGGTGTTCGTGAGGATCCGGAACAGCCACGCCTTGAGGTTCGTGCCCGGCGTGAACTGTTCGCGGAAGCGGAACGCCCGTATGTAGGTCTCCTGCACGAGATCCTCCGCGTCGGCCTCCGATCGGGCCATGCGCAGGGCGGTACGGTACAGCGCGTCCAGGAAGCTCAGCGCTTCGGCCTCGAACGGGTCGCTGCTCACCTGCCCACTCTACCCAACGCATTCGGCACCACGGGCCATTCCCGATACTCGCCGCATGAAGCGCCGCCTCGCCGCGATCCTGGGACGCCTTCGCCGGGCGTACGGCGATCCGCCTCCGCCGCGGCGCCTCGCGCCGCTGGACGAGCTGATCCTCACCGTGCTGTCGCAGAACACGAACGACACCAATCGTGATCGCGCGTACGCCGATCTCCGCCGAGCGCTCCCCGCATGGGAGGATGTCGCCGACGCGCCGATCCCCGTCATCGAACGTGCGATCCGGAGCGGCGGCCTCGCGCCGACGAAAGCGCCGCGCATCAGGGCCGTGCTCCGCGCGATCAACGATCAGGGGATCGAGCTCGACGACCGTGCGCTTCGTCGCATCAGACACGACCGGCTCTTCGAGATGCTCGTGGCCCTGCCGGGGGTCGGTCCCAAGACGGCGGCATGCGTGCTCCTCTTCTCGTTGGCCAAGCCCTATTTCCCCGTCGATACCCACGTACATCGGGTCGCGATCCGGCTGGGCCTGGTCCCGCCACGGGCGAACGCCGTCCAGACGCAGCACCTGCTGCAGGCGGCGCTCGCGGCTGCCGACATGTACGAGGCGCACATGAACCTCATCCGGCACGGTCGCCATGTGTGCGTCGCGCTGCGGCCGATCTGCTCGCAGTGCCCGCTCAAGGACCTATGTCCGAAGGTCGGCGTCGTCCGGTCGCGCTGAGCCGACGACCGACGACACGCTCGCTCGCGTTACGGGAACGTCGCCGAGCCGTCAGGCCCATCTGTAACAGCGGACGGCCGCTGGCCCTACTTCTGCTTGTTCGGCGCTAGCGCAACTGCGCATGGAGGTTCACCGCATGGATCAGCCCAAGGACCGTGTCACCACCACCCGCAGCCACTACGTCGGCGTGTTCGACGATCGGAGTGACGCCGAGCTCGCGGCACGCGATCTTCGCGACAAGGGATTCCAGGACGACCAGATCGGGTACGCCTGGCGTGACGAGTCTGGCAAGACCCACGCGGAAGGCAACAAGGCCGGTGAGATGGCCGCGTCCGGTGCGGGCACCGGCGTCGTGCTCGGCGGGCTCATCGGCGCCGGCGCGGCGCTGCTCATCCCCGGCATCGGACCGATCGTGTCCGGCGGTCTTCTGGCCACCGCCCTCGCGGGCGGCGTCACCGGAGCGGTCGCTGGCGGCGTCGCCGGCGGTGTCGCCGGTGCATTGGTCGGCCTTGGGATCCCCGAGGTCGAAGCCAAGTACTACGACCAGCAGTTCCGCGACGGTCGCACGCTCATGACCGTGAAGGCGGATGACCGGTACGGCGACGCGAGCGACATCGTTCGTCGTCGCAAGGGCTACGACTACGAGACCCGTAACGATCGAGTCAGCGAGACCCAGCCGACAGAGGTCCGCCGATAGCGGCATGCCGCGCGACAATGGAAGGGCCCGCCGCAAGGCGGGCCCTTCTTGTTACTCGCGCACCCCCTGACGGGTGAGGGAAGCAGCTCGGGCGGCGGTCACACTTCTCCTGTGCTCACCGATGTAGAGACGTGGCGTCCGGCGACCCAGCTGCGCCCGTCGCGTCCGCTCACGCCCACGCCCACGCTTGCGGCCTTCGTGGAAGACGAGGATCTCCCCGCGCCGCCTCCGGCCGCTCGCGTGACGGTCAGCGAGGCCGAGCCCGTCCCTGCGGCACTCCCCGGCGTCCTCAGCGCCGACGATCGCCTGGCCCTGATGGAGCGGCTCGAGCGCGAGGCCCTGGCCAAGCGGTTCAAGGAGCTCGATCGACGGAGCGAAGAGCTCGCCGCAGAGCAGCAGCGTCGCTTCGCAGAACGGCTGGATGCGGCCATCGCGGCCGAGGTCGAGCTGCTGCGGGAACGCCGTGCGGCGGCCGTCGTCGAGCTCGACGCGTGGGCCGCGGCCGAGCGGCAGCGGGTCGCGGCCGAGCTCACCGCCGAGGAACAGCGCTTCGGCCAGCGACTGATGGGTCAGCTCAACGATTTCGAGGCCCAGCTCGGGGAGCGCCTCCGCGAGCAGGAGCAGAAGCTCGCGGGCTGGTGGACCGAGGCCGAGCGTCTTGCTGATCAGCGGATGCGGTAGTCGACAGGGACCCGGCGTAGGCCTGCGCGCGACCGACGGTACGTGGCGCGTTTTCTGCTGCTTCTCCTGAGAGATCGAGTTCAGGTGGAGGTTCCAGCGATGAAGGTCGAAGAGCTCATGACGCGCGATCCCGCGACGCTGCGTCCGCAGTCGACGTGCACAGAGGCGGCGGCGCTGATGAAGAGCCAGGACTGTGGCTCCCTCCCGGTGCTGCAGGACGGGACGCTCGTCGGGATCGTGACGGACCGCGACATCGTGATCCGTGCCGTCGCCGACGGGAAGGATCCGACGCATCTCGCGGTCTCCCACGTCATGACCAAGTCGCCGGTCGTCGTCGCCCCGGACATGAACGCCGAGGATGCGTCGAAGCTCATGTCGGAACGGCAGGTCCGACGACTGCCGGTCGTCGACAAGGGCCGGCTCGTCGGGATGCTCGTCATCGGTCAGCTTGCCCGCCACGAGTCCGCGAGCGCCGCCGGCGAGACCCTCAAGGACGTCAGCCGGCCCGCGGCAAAGGCGTAGCTTCCTCGCAGCGGCTCGTCAGCGATGGATCGGAGTGACCGAAACGCGGCGGATCGGGATCCTGACCGGCGGCGGAGACGTGCCCGGGCTGAACTCGGTCATCAAGAGCGTCGTGTACCGCTCGACGGAGCTCGGCTATGAGGTGATCGGGATCCGCCGCGGATGGAGAGGTCTCACGCACTTCCGTCTCGGCCCCGCTCTTGACCGCGATCACGTCATGCTTCTCGACCGCGCGAACACGCGGACCATCGATCGCACCGGCGGCACGATGCTGCACACATCCCGGACCAATCCCGCCCGTCTGCCGGGTGAGGACCTGCCGCCGCATCTCGTCGCCGATCGTGCGCGCTACGAGACCACGGAAGGCAGCTATGACCTGACGCCCGTGGTGCTCGAGAACATCGCGGGTCTCGGTATCGATCACCTGGTCGTCATCGGCGGCGACGACACGCTCGGGTACGCGCACGTCTTGTCCACGCACGGTGTGCCGCTCGTCGCGATCCCGAAGACCATGGACAACGATGTCCGCGACACCGAGTACTGCATCGGATTCTCGACCGCTGTCACCCGGGCGAAAGAGCTCATCGACCGGCAGCGGACGACGCTCGGCTCTCACGAGCGGATCGGCGTGTTCCGGATCTTCGGCCGTGACGCCGGATTCAGTGCGCTGCACATCGCGTACGTCACCTCGGCACGATGCCTGATCCCGGAAGCCCCGTTCGAGCTCGACCGACTCATCGCGCTCCTCGTGGCCGACAAGCAGGCGAACCCGAGCCGCTACGCGTTCGTCATCGCCGCCGAGGGCGCGATCTGGGTCGGTGCCCAGGTCGGCGAGCTCGGCGATCCAGATGGGTTCGGCCATCGGCGCAAGGTCGACATCGGTGAAGCGCTCGCCGGCGAGATCCGGCGACGCACGGGCGAGGACACCATCGCGAGTCAGCTCACGTACGACCTGCGGAGCGGCGATCCGGACGCGTTCGATCAAATGGTCGCGACGACCTTCGCGAACATCGCGGTCGATCTCATCGCCGATGGCACCTCGGGCCGCATGGTCGCGATCCGCGGCGGCCGGTATACCCACGTCCCTGTGCCGGATCCGCGTCTCGGACCGCGCACGGTCGACGTGGCGCGCTACTACAACGCCGAACGATTCCGCCCCCGCTACGACGGCCGCGACGGGTTCTCGGTGATGCTCTCGGACTGACGATGCGGGCGCGCTACGAGGAGAGCGCACCCATCGGCGGCCACGGGGCGACGGCCTCGATGCGGATGCGCGCGTCGACCACGACCGCACCGCTCGCAAGGACGATCACTGGATTGCAGTCGAGCTCCGCGATCTCGGGGTGCGCCTCCACGAGCGCCGCGATCCGCAGGACCGTGTCTTCAAGTGCTCCGATGTCCGCTTTCGGCCGGCCGCGGTAGCCGTCGAGGAGCGGGAAGGTCCGGAGCGACCGCACCATGTCGCTCGCGTCGAGGTCCGTCAACGGTGTGACGCGGACGCTCACGTCGTTCATGAGCTCCACTGCGGTGCCACCGGCGCCGCAGACCACGACCGGGCCGAACGACCGGTCGTGGACCATGCCCACCAGCATGTCGACACCCGGGCCGATCATCTGCTGCACGAGGTATCCCGCCAGCTGGTGCCCCGCCCGCGTCACATCGGCAGCAAGTTCGCGCGCAGCTGCGGCCGTTGCCGCGCTTCCCGCGAGGCCGAGCCGGACGGCATTCGCCTCCGTCTTGTGCACGAGGCCGGGTGCGATCGCCTTCAACGCGACCTCGCCGCCGAGCTCATCCGCGGCCAGGCCGGCGGCCTCGGGCGTCGCGGCGATCCGATACGGCGCCAAGGTCAGGCCGTAGCAGGCGAGCAGCTCGGCGACGTCCCCCGGTGCGAGCCAGCCGCCGCCCGAAGCAAGGGCCGAGCCCACGATCGCCGCGGCAGCCGAGGTGCGGGCGTCTGCGAACGTTGGCACCGTGCCCCCCGGCCGGACACGCCATTCCGAGTGAGCGGCCGCGTGGGCCAGCGCGCGCGCCGCGTCCTCCGGATATGGATAGACGGGCACGCGTGCATCGGCGAGGACCGCCTGCGCCCGGTCCTCGGACATGAGCACCGCGATCAGCGGGACCGGCCGCGGCAGGTCACGGGCGGCCGACGCGATAGCCGCAGCGACCTCCGCGAGCCGGGTGACAAGTGGTGGGATGAAGATCGCGATGATCGCATCGACCGCATCGCTCGCGGCCATGGTCGTGATCACGCGGGCGTATTGCTCCGGTGTGGCCGAGGCGATCATGTCGACCGGATTCCCGACGGAAGCCTCCGCGGGGAGGAACTGCCGCAATGCCGCCTGGAGGTCCCCAGGGAACTGCGGTACCTCGAGGCCGCGCGCGTCGCACGCGTCGGTGCAGAGGATCGCGGGCCCGCCGGCGTTCGTCACGATCCCGACCCGCCGCCCGGCCGGAAGCGGCTGGGTCGCAAAGAGCGCTGCCGCATCGAGGAGCTCGGCAAGCGTCTCGGTACGAACGACCCCCGTCTGACGGAACAGCGCATCGACCGTCACGTCGGATGCGGCGATGAGCGCGCCGGTGTGGGACGAGGTCGCCCGGGCGCCCGCGACCGAACGGCCGCTCTTCACCGCGAGGATCGGCTTCTTCCGTCCGATCTCCCGGGAGAGTCGCGCGAACTTGCGCGGGTTCCCGAAGGACTCGAGGTAGAGAAGCATCACGTCGGTCGCGGGATCGGTCGCCCAGTACTGGATCAGGTCGTTGCCGGACACGTCGGCCTTGTTGCCCACCGACACGAACGAGGACAGCCCGATCCCGCGACGGGCCACCTCGTCGATGATCGCCAGTCCGAGGGCCCCGCTCTGCGACATGAAGCCGACCCGGCCGGCGGGAGGGAATGTGGGCGCGAAGGTGGCGTTCATCCGGACCGCGCCGGCGGTGTTCATGATCCCCATGCAGTTCGGCCCGACGAGCCGTATCCCGGCGTCGCGGCAGATCGAAAGAAGCTCGTGCTGCAGCCGGACGCCGTTCGGCCCGGTCTCACCGAAGCCAGCCGAGATCACGACCAGCGCGTGAACGCCTGCGGCTGCGCACTCGCGCGCCGCGTCGAGCACGCTCGCAGCAGGGACCACGATGACGGCGAGGTCGACCGGACCGGGCAGATCGCGGACCGACGAGTACGCCGCGATGGATTGGACGACGCGTGCGGCGGGGTTCACCGGATAGACGGGGCCATTGAAGCCGGTGGCGAGGAGGTTGTGGAACACCTCTCCGCCGATCGTGCCACGTGAGCGAGACGCGCCGATCACCGCGATGGAGCCGGGGGAGAGAAGCGTGCCGACGCTCGCCGCGGCCGCGATGAGCTCACGTCGCTCGAACCGGTCCCGCGCGATCGCGGTGAGCGACGTCGGGAACTCGAGCACCACCTCACCCGCCGACCGAGAGGTCCGCAGGGGGAATCCGCTCTCGCGAAGCATGTCCATCATCCGGCGATTCTCCGGCCGGACATTCGCGACGAACGGTCCGATGCCGAGCGACTCGGCGTGCTCGGCCAGATGCGCGAGAAGGAGCGTTCCCAGGCCGTTGTTCTGGGAGTCATCGGCGACGACCCAGGCGATCTCTGCCGACCCCAGTGGCTCGGCGAAATACGCGGCGTGCGCCACGATGCGACGGTCGATCCCTGCGATCGCGACGAGCGCGTAGGTCCGCTCGTAGTCGACATCCACCGCCCGGCGGGCCTCGCCGGGCATGTCGGTCCCGAGCGAAAAGAAGCGGTTCAGGCGCGAGTCGCTCTCGAGCGCCCCGAGCAGCGCCAGGATCGCGGGTTCGTCCTCTGGCCGCACCGGCCGGATCCGAACGACGCTGCCGTCGCGCAGAACGACATCGGCTTCACGGTGGGCGGGATATCCGACGATCACACCCGCGCCATCGTCCCCGATCAGCTCAGGCCTTGCGTCCGCTCTGAAGATCTGATGCGACGGGCGCCTCGTTGGCCGCGAGGAAGCGGATGCTGAGCATCGTGCGGCAGCGCGGGCAGTTGAGCGTCGCGAGCGATGACTCGCGCTGCCCCAATGCCGGAACGTACTTGAGGCCGTCTGCCTCGGATACGACCCGGTTGCACTCGGGGCATTTGATCGCCCCGCCCGTCAATTCAGCGTGTGTGGCCTGTAGATCTGCGAATCCGACGCGCTTTTTCCGTCCCACGTAGCACCACTCCGATCAAGTCCTCGATCATCCGAGGAGGCTCGGGAGAAGTCCTCCGCCACGTTCATGTTAGCCCCGTAGACTCGATGTCGTGGTGAACATTCGCATGTGGGGCCGTGCCCTCGTCACGGTCCAGCGGATCGAGCCAGCGGCGTGGCTGCGGCTCGACCTGGTCTCGCGGTGGCTCATCATCGCCCGGGCCTCGGTCCTCGTGCTCACCTTCATTTCGGTCGCGATAGCCGGCCTGCTCGCGATCCGCGCCGGCCGGTTCGACCCGGTGCTGTGGCTCCTCGCCGCCGCCGCGCTGCTCTTGGCGCATGCGACGAACAATCTGCTCAACGACCTGACCGACCATCTGAAAGGCGTCGACAAGAACAACTATTTCCGCGCGATCTACGGTCTGCATGCGCTCGAGCATGGCCTGCTGTCGGTGCGTGGGCTCCTTGGCTATGCCGCCTTCAGCGGGATCATCGCGATCGCGATCGGCGCATACCTCGTCTCGATCCGTGGCCCACTGGCCATCGCGCTCCTCCTCGCCGGAGCGATCTTTGTCCTCTTCTACACCTGGCCGCTGAAGTACATCGGTCTCGGAGAGCTCGCGGTGATCCTCGTGTGGGGTCCGCTCATGATCGGTGGCACGTACTTCATCGTCACCGGCCAATGGGACTGGGCCGTGTCGGTCATTGGCCTGCCCTACGCACTTGGCGCGACCACCGTCATCTTCGGAAAGCACATCGACAAGCTTGAGGACGACCGCGTCAAGGGCATTCACACGTTGCCGGTCATCGTTGGAGAGCGCGCGGCGCGCTGGATCCTTGGCGCGATGATCGTGTTGATGTACGCGATGGTCGTGTATCTCGTCGTCGTCGGCCTCGTTGGTCCGGTCATGCTCGTTGTATTTCTCGCGGTCCCGAAAGCCCGTGCGGCGCTCGCCCTCTACGCGACGCCGAGGCCGCGCGAGCGGCCGGAAAGCTGGCCGGCGTTCGTGTGGCCGCTGTACTTCGTCCGCATGGCATTCGCCCACAACCGCCGCTACGGGATGCTCTTCCTTGCCGGGCTCGCCGCCGACGTCGCCATCCGCGTCCTGCGCTTCGGCTAGGGGCCGCGCGCTCGCTCACGGGATGAGGCACCAAGCGAAGAAGCCCCGGTCACCCGGGGCTTCTTCGCTAAGTCAGGATCCGCCGAGGGCTACTTGTGGACGAGCCGGAATGTGGGGTTCGTGCCACCGGCGATCAGCTGCGACAGCAGTCCGAGGTAGCTCGGGTGCTCGAAGGTCCAGGCGAAGGTCACGCCACCCGGGTAGTCGATCGCGAAGAAGCCGTTCGCGTCGGTGCGCGACGTGCCCTGGAGTGGGCAGCCCGCCGGAGGCCCGCTGTACACGCACACGCCGGCGATCGGAGCGCCGGTCACGGAGTCGACGACGGTACCGCCATAGCGGATGAAGGCCGGCGGGACCGGTCCGGTCGCGTTCGGCACGCCACCCGGAACCCCACCGGATGCCGGAGGCATCACGACGGCGGGGGCCAGGCCAGCGCGGTCCATGCCGCCCTGCATGGCTGCGGTGGACGTACGGAAGTCAGCGACATTCGTGCGCGCGCGCGGGTTGCGGTCGATGACGTTGAGCGCCCACTGGCCGAGGTCGGCAGCAGACAAGAAGTCGCTCGGCTGCAGCGCATCGACGCGCTTCCAGTAGTCAGCGATGCGCTGCTCGACACCAGCCACGGGTGCCGCCGGTGTGGCGCTCTCCGGCGCGAGGCCGGCGCGGTCCATTCCGGCCTGCATGGCGCCGGTGGAGGTCCGGAAATCAGCGATGGTCGTACGCGCGCGCGGGTTGCGCTCGATGACGTTGAGCGCCCACCCACCGAGGTCCGCAGCGGACAAGAAGTCGGTCGGCTGCAGAGCATCGACGCGCTTCCAGAAGTCTGCGATGCGCTGCTCGACGCCGCCGTCAGCGCTGCTGACCGAGCCGGTCAGCCCGGTCAACGAAGTCGCAAAGACGAGTATGGCGAGCGCGCGAGCGATCCAAAGACGCCTGATCAAAGGGGTTCTCCTCATGCGTGAACTATCGGCGGACAGAGCCGCCCTCTGCCTTCCCTAGTTTCAACCGTCCGGGACGGGTGCGGTTACCCAGTCGGGGCTACAGAGCGCACTTGGATCGCGATCTGATACTTCTCGAAGGGAACGCGGAGCCGACGAAGGGGCTCGAACCCTTGACCTGCGGTTTACGAAACCGCTGCTCTACCAACTGAGCTACGTCGGCCTGGGCCGCTGGCTCATTTTAGTCGGTCCGCCGGCACCGAGAGGGAACGGCTGTAGTGGAAGAACTCCTCGTCCCTGGTCCACCCGCACGCCTCATACAACCGCTGAGCGGTCACGTTCGTCAGCTGCGTCGTGAGGGTGAGGCCCTTCGCGCCCGTCTCGATCGCCCAGCGCTCGGCTCGCTCCAGTAGGGCGCGCCCCGCACCGCTCTTTCGCGCGTCCGGCGCGACGAAGAGATCGTTGAGGATCCAGAGGCGCTGCATCGAGACGGATGAGAACGACGGATACAGCTGGGTGAAGCCGACGACCGTGCCCTCGGCGACAGCGAGAAAGATGACCGATTCACCCCGCTCGATCCGGTCGGCGAGGAACGTCCGAGCGCCGTCCTGGTCCCCCGGTCGCTCGTAGAACTGACGGTACGCATCGAACAGCGGGACGAGCACATCGAGATCATCCAGGTCCGCGCGGACCGCACGGATCTCCGGTCGACCCACGCCCACGTTCGGATGGTACCGGCGGGACCTTTGGCCCTTGCGCCGACCGGCCTCGCGTACGACGCTCGACCTATGGCACGAGTGCCGCGCCGGATCAGCACGCCGCATGAGCCGCGGGTCGTCCCCGCTCCGCGGACCGGGCCGTCCGCGCTG
>JANLWM010000019.1:0-3966 GCA_031364525.1 Chloroflexota bacterium
TCCGCGAAGCTGCCCGCGAGCTTGCGACCCGAGGCGCTCCCGTTGACGTACGCCACGTCGGCCGGCGACATCTGGAAGACCTGGGTGATCTGGGCCTGCTTCTCGAAGAGATCCATCTGGCCTATTGAACGGATGCAGGGGCCATGCCGGTGTGTCGAACACCGGTCAAGGCGGCCAGGACCAGCCGGCCGTCGGTCCCGCCCAGCAATTCCTCGCTGCAGCGCTCGGGGTGCGGCATGAGCCCGACGACGTTCCCGGCCTCGTTCGCGACGCCGGCGATGTTCGCGGTGCTTCCGTTCGGGTTCGCGGACGGCGTCGCCGCGCCGCGGGCATCGGTGTAGCGGAAGACCACCTGCCCGTTCGCCTCGACCCGTGCGAGGGTCAGCTCGTCGGCGACCCAGCAACCTTCACCGTGGGCGATCGGCATACGGACGATCTCGCCGGCAAGACCGTCGGTGAACGGCGTGCGATCGCTCTCGATGCGCAGGTGGACCCAGTCGCACCGGAACTCCAGATGCCGATTGCGCACGAGCGCGCCGGGCAGCAGGCCGATCTCGCAGAGGATCTGGAACCCGTTGCACGAGCCGAGGATCGGCATGCCCTCCGCGGCGGCGCGTTTCAGCTCGGCGGCCGCCGGCGATATCGCGGCGATCGCCCCGGCCCGAAGGTAGTCGCCATAGGTGAAGCCACCGGGCACGATCGCGGCGTCGTAGCCGTGAAGATCGGCGTCGGCATGCCAGAGGATCTCGGGCTCGGCGTCGACGAGGGTGAGGGCATGCGCGAAGTCGTTCTCACTCCAGGTCCCCGGGAAGCGGAGAACAGCGACCTTCATCGCTGCATCACTCGCCGGCGACCTCGACAACGAACTCCTCGATGACCGGATTCGCGAGGAGCTGATCACCCATACCCGTCGCGGTGACGCGGGCCGCGGCGTCGTCAGCAGCGGCGAAGCGGACGACGATCTCCTTGCCGGTCCGGACGTCGGCGACGTCCGTGCCGAGCGACCGCAGCGCGCCGGCAATGGCCTCGCCCTGCGGATCGCGGATCTCGGCCTTCGGGCGGACCCGGATCGTCGCCACGTATGTCGTCACAGGGCCTTGCCGGTGAGCTTCTGATAGCACTCGCGGTAGCGGTCGCTCGTCCCGCGCACGACCTCGGGCGGCAGCGCCGGCGCGGGCGGCTCGTGCTTCCAGCCCTGCGCGTCGAGGTAGTCGCGCACGAACTGCTTGTCGTACGACGGAGGCGCAGCGCCTGGCCGGTACGTGGCCGCATCCCAGTACCGCGACGAGTCCGGGGTGAGGGCCTCGTCGATGAGCACGAGCGTGCCATCGATGAGCCCGAACTCGAACTTCGTGTCCGCGAGGATGAGCCCCTGGCCGAGCGCGTACGCATGGGCGTGCCGGTACAGCGCGATCGTCGTGTCCTCGAGCTGCTTCGCGAGCTCGCGCCCGAGCGCCGCGGCGAGCTGGGCGCGGGAGATGTTCTCGTCGTGACCGGTGATCGCCTTCGTCGCAGGCGTGAAGATCGGGTCATCGAGCCGCGCGGACTCCAGGAGGCCGCGGGGCAGCCGCTCACCGGCGACGGTCCCCTCTTTCCGGTACTCGGCCCACCCGGACCCGGCCAGGTAGCCGCGGGCCACGCACTCGAAGTCGACGCGTTCCGCGCGACGCACCAGCACGCTGCGGCCGCCGAGCTCGGGATGATCCCGGAACGGCGCGGGGAACTTCGCGAGGTCGGTCTCCACCAGATGATTCGGCACGATCTTCGCGGTGCGGCCGAACCAGAAATTGGAGAGCTGGGTGAGCACGCGGCCCTTGTCCGGGATCGGTGTGGGGAGAACGACATCGAACGCCGACAACCGGTCGGACGCGACCATCACCAGCTGATCCGGACCGGCCTCGTACACCTCGCGGACCTTTCCGTGACGAAAGAGCGTCGCGTTCGGGATCGCGGACTCGGTGAGCGTCATTCCGGTAATACCCCCGCCAGCTTTGTTCGCCACTCCCTGGCCACGTCCTTCGCGACGTCCGATGCCAGACCGCGGTACTCCTCCGGTTGATCGAGGACCTTGCGTTCCTCGGGCGTCAGCTTCGCGAGGATCGGCCGCAGCTCCGGATCCTGCCCGGCGAGCTCGAGCGCCGACCTGGAGCCGCGATCCGCCTCCAGGGTGAGGTGGCGCACGGCTTCATGCGCATCGCGGTGACCGTGCTTCGCGAGCAGCACGTAAAGGGCCTCCGCGACGATGCCGCCCTTGGACATGCCGACGTTCGCCTTCATCCGATCGCGGTCGATATGGATCCCGTCGATCGATGCCCCAAGCCGCGTCGCGGCATACGCGGTCGCCGCGAGGAGCTCGCCGGAGAAGCGCTGCGAAGCCGAGTTGGTGAGGTCGCGCTGATGCTCACTGATCTGATCGAGGTACGTGGTGATGACCCGCGGCATGAACGCCTTCCAGATGCTCTTCACGTTCTCGAACGAGACGGGGTTCCGCTTCTGCGGCATCGTCGAGCTGCCGACCTGTTGCGCGCGGAAGCCCTCGGCGATCTCCGCGATCTCGGTCCGCTGCAGGTGCCGCATGTCATCGGCGAGGTTCGCCATGACCCCGAGGGTCGTGACGCAGGCGTGCGCGAGATCGCTCCAGGCCTCGGGCTCGACGATCTGGGTCGAGTGGCTCGCCGGCACGAGGCCGAGCTGCGCGAGGTACCGGCGCTCGAGCGCGCGGGGGTCCTTTGAGAGCAGCGCGGGTGCGTTGTACGCGCCGACCGCGCCGGAGAGCTTCCCGGGAAGCGCTCGAGCGGACTCCTGCAGGAACAGGATCCGGCCCCCGAGCCGGCTCACGTACTCGGCGATCGCGAACCCGAAGGTGATCGGCACCGCGTGCTGCCCGTGTGTGCGTCCGGCCTGCGGCGTATCGGCCTCACCCTCGGCCAGCGCGATGAGCCGTGAGGCGAGCAGGCCAAGGCGCGGGACCAGCACCCGCTCGACCGCTTCGCGATAGCGCCAGGCGTTCGCGGTGTCGACGATGTCCATCGACGTGGCGCCGAGGTGCACGAACCGCCGGGCCTCTTCCGGAACGCCCTCGCGGATCCTGTTCACGAGCGCACGCACGTCGTGGCCGATGCGGGCCTCTTCCGCATACACCTCGGCGGCGCCCACGCGGTCCGCCGCAACGGCGATCGCCTCCGCCGCGGCGTTCGTCGCGATGCCCTCTTCGGCGAGCGCGCGGGCCAGCGCGGCCTCGGCCTTCGCCTGCGCCCGGACACGACCTTCCTCTGAGAGGTACGGATGGAGCGCTGCGTAGAGCTGGGCGTCGCCGCCGTAGAACCGCGAGTCGAGCGGTGAGATCGCATCGAATCGCGAGCTGAATGTCACGGAGACAGGATCCGGGCGGCCATCGATTGCCGCATGGTCTGGATCCGCGACGCCAGCGCCGGGTCGCTCAGGGCGAGGATCTCGGCGGCAAGGATGGCCGCGTTCGCGGCGCCGGCCTCACCGACCGCGACCGTCGCGACAGGGATGCCGCGCGGCATCTGGACCGTGGAAAGGAGCGCGTCGAGGCCGCCGGCGATGGCGTTGGGTGACACGAGCGGGACGCCGATGACCGGCAGGGTCTGATGCGCCGCGACCGCGCCGGCCAAATGTGCCGCGCCACCGGCGGCGGCGATGATGACCTTGATCCCGCGACCTGCGAGACCGCGCGCCCAGTCGCGGACCTCGTCCGGGGTGCGGTGCGCCGATAGCACGCGGGTCTCGTGCTCGATGCCGAGTCCCTTGAGGGTCTCTTCAGCGACGGCCATGATCGGCGCGTCACTGGTCGAGCCCATGACGATCGCCACCTGCGCACTCATACCGTCACCTCCACGCGACCCTCCGAAGCGGCGATGTCCGAACGATAGAACCTGCCGCGCCACGTGATGCGCTCGGCTGCGGCGTACGCACGTTCGCGCGCGTGGGTCGGGGTATCGC
>JANLWM010000022.1:0-11841 GCA_031364525.1 Chloroflexota bacterium
CGGATGCACCTCGATGAGCAGCCCGTCGGCACCGGCGGCGACCGCCGCCAGGGCGACCGGTGTCACGAGATACCACTTCCCGGTCCCATGCGAAGGGTCAGCCAGCACCGGAAGATGCGACAGCTTCTTGAGAAGCGGGATCGCGTTGATGTCGAAGGTGTTCCGGGTGTACTTCTCGAACGTGCGGATGCCGCGCTCGCAGAGGATCACGTTGGGATTGCCCTTCGCGAGGATGTATTCGGCGGAGAGCAAGAGCTCCTCGACGGTCGCCGCCATGCCGCGTTTCAGGAGGACCGGCTTCTGCTGTTCCCCGCACGCATCAAGCAGCGAGAAGTTCTGCATGTTGCGCGCGCCGATCTGCAGGCAATCGGCGTGCGACGCCACGAGCTCGACATCGGACGGCGTCAGGACCTCCGTGACGATGGGCAGGCCCGTCGCGGCCCGAGCCTCGCTCAACAGCTCGAGCCCCGACGGGCCGAGGCCCCGGAAGCTGTAGGGCGACGTGCTTGGCTTGTACGCGCCCCCACGGAAGAGGACCGCGCCGGCGGCATGCACGGCCTTCGCGGTCGCGAGCGTCTGCTCGCGGGTCTCGACCGAGCACGGACCGGCCATCACGGCCAGCGGCTGCCCCGCGCCGACCGGCACGCCGGCGATCCGGACCACGGTGTCCGCGGCGCGGACCTCGCGCGAGCTCAGCTTGAACGGCCGGCTGACCAGAACGATCTCCGCCACTCCCGGAAGCGATTCGAGCTGATCCGCGTACTCGCGGGCCGCGACGCCGAACGTGCCGATCGCCGTGCGCTCGGCGCCCGGCAGCGGGATCGCCGACAGGCCGAGCGCGCCGATCCGTTCGACGACGGCGTCGATCTCTGCCTTTGATGCGTCGCGCTTCATGACGATGAGCATCTAGACGTCCACCGCCCAGGCCGGCCGCAGCTCCTTCGCACCGTGAAGGAACACGTGACGCACCTCGTGCTGGGTCTTCGAGGTGTTCCAGCTGATGAGCGCCCGGATGCAGAGCGGCAGCGCGCCGGCGACCGGGATCTCGCGGCCGCACATGAGCGGGACCTCGGTCCACCCGAGCTCCCGCGCCGCGAACGCGGGGAACTCGGCATCGAGGTCGGGCGTCACGGTGAACCAGGCGTAGGCAACGTCCTCCGACCGGATCCCGTTGAGGTGGACGATCAGCTTGAGCAGCTCGGTCGTCGCAGCGATGATCTCATCGCGATCGTTCCGATCGACGGTCGTCGCACCGCGGATTCCGCGGATCGCCACTACGACCGCCCCGCGTCCGCGAGGCTGCGCACGAAGTCCCGGAGGGCTCCCGGCCGGTCAGCCGTCGCGCCGGTGACCACGTCGATCGCCGCGCTTCCGATCACCACGCCGTCCACTACACCACGCAGGGCCGCGACGTGCGAGGGCTCGCTGATGCCGAACCCGAGGGCGATCGGGAGCGCGGTGTGCGCGCGTACCCGCCGCACGAACCCTTCGACGTCGCTGCCGACGGCCCGTCGCGCGCCGGTGACCCCGGTGAGCGAGACGCAGTAGACGAATCCCCGTGAACCCCCTGCCAGGTGGGCGAGGCGATCATCGGGCGTCGTCGGCGCGAACAGGTCGATCCGCGCCATCCCAGCCTCCGCGAGCTCCACCCCGAACACGGCGCTCTCCTCGGCCGGCATGTCCACCGCGATGACGCCTGCGATGCCGGCGGCGGCGGAGTCGCGGGCGAATGACCGAAAGCCGTACTGCTCGAAGGGATTCGTGTACCCCATGAGCACGACCGGCGCACCGGTCGTGCCGACGAGCTCGCGACCGGCCGCCAGGCAATCGGCGAGCGTGACCCCGTTCGCGAGCGCGATCTCGTTCGCGCGCTGGACGGTCGCACCGTCGGCGAGGGGATCGCTGAACGGCACCCCGAGCTCGATGAGATCGGCGCCGCCATCGAGGGCCGCTTGCAGGAGCGCGGCCGTCGAGCCGCGGTCGGGGTAGCCGACGGTGAGATAGATGATCACCGCGAGCCGCTGCTCGGCCTTCGCCCGCGCGAACGCGCGGGCGATCCGTTCCGTTCCGCGAGGGGCCGCTCCCATCATGCGAGCGCGCCCATGACGGTCTCGAGATCCTTATCGCCCCGACCGGACAGGCACACCAGGACGTCGAGCTGGGCACCGTAGGCCTCGCGGATGTGGGCGAGGTCGGCGATCGCGTGGGCGGGCTCGAGCGCCGGGATGATCCCCTGGGTGCGCGACAGGAGCGTGAACCCCTCGAGCGCCTCGGCATCGGTCCGCGCGACGTACTCCGCGCGGCCGTTCTGCGCGAGCTGCGCATGCTCCGGCCCGACCCCCGGGTAATCGAGCCCCGCCGAGATCGAGTGGGTACCGCGGATCTGGCCGTCGTCCGTCTGCAGGATCAGGGTCCGCGTCCCGTGGAGGACACCGACCGAGCCGCCGACGATCGAAGCCGCGTGTTGGCCCGTGGCGATCCCCTTCCCGCCGGCCTCGACGCCGCGGAGACGCGTCGTCGCGCCGTCCGGGATGAACGCCGCGAAGATCCCGATCGCGTTCGATCCGCCGCCGACGCAGGCGACGACCATGTCGGGCAGCTTGCCGAGCAGCGACCAGGATTGGGCGCGAGCCTCGTGGCCGATGATCGACTGGAAGTCGCGCACCATCGTGGGGTACGGGTGCGGCCCGATCGCGGAGCCGAGCAGGTAGTACGTGGATCGCACGTTCGTGACCCAGTCCCGGATCGCCTCGTTCACCGCATCCTTCAGCGTCTTCGTGCCGCTCTCGACACCACGGACCTCCGCGCCGAGCAGCTTCATGCGGAACACGTTCGGCGCCTGCCGGCGCATGTCCTCAGTGCCCATGTAGACGATGCATTCGAGCCCGAGCAGCGCGCACGCGGCGGCCGATGCCACGCCGTGCTGGCCCGCGCCGGTCTCAGCGATCACCCGATGCTTCCCCATTCGTTTGGCGAGCAGGGCCTGCCCGACGGCGCTGTTGATCTTGTGCGCGCCGGTGTGTGCGAGATCCTCGCGCTTCAGGAGGACGCGCCGCAGGCCGACGGCCGCAGCGAGCCGGGTCGCGTCGGTCAACGGCGTCGGCCGGCCCACCCAGTCGCGGAGCAGTCCGCCAAGCTCGCGCTCGAACGACGGATCGGCGCGCGCCTCGAGGTACGCCGTCTCGAGCTCCGCCACGGCGGGCATGAGCGTCTCCGGCAGGTACTGTCCCCCGAACTCCCCGAACCGGCCCTTCACATCAACTACTCCTTCTCACATCGACCAGCGACCGCAGCAGCGCACCCGGCTCAGGGGCCCGCATCAGCGCGGTCCCGACCAGCACGGCATCCACCCGCGCGGGTAGGAGCTCGATGTCGGCGGGTGTCGCGATCCCCGACTCCGCGACGAGCAGCTGGCCCGGCCGTGCGAGCTGATGCAGCGCTTCGATCCGGTCGGCATCGATCTCGACAGGCACGCGGAGGTTGCGCGCATTCACCCCGACCACCATGGCGCCAGAGGCCACCGCGCGCGCGAACGCGCGCGGCTCGTGCGCTTCCACGAGCGCGCTCATGCCGAGGGCGGCGGCCTGCTCGATGAACGCAATGAGGGTCGCGTCGTCGAGGGCTTCGGCGATGAGGAGCACCGCGGACGCGCCGGCTGCTTCGGCATCCGCGAGCTGACGTTCATCGACCACGACGTCTTTGCAAAGGACGGGGATCCGCACCGCAGCGGAGACCGCCGCAAGGTCGTCCAGCGAGCCACCCCAGTGGCGTGGTTCGGTGAGAACGGAGATCGCCGCCGCTCCTCCCTCCTCGTAGGCGCGGGCCACGGCGGCCACATCCGCGTCGGCGGCGAGCGGACCCTGGACCGGAGACCGTCGCTTCACTTCGGCGATGACCGCGATCCGGCCTCGGGCGCGTGCGGCGCGGATCGCGTCGGGGAACGATGGCCGCATCATCCCAGCGCGTGTCGCATACGCGCGGGCGGGGCGCGGCGCCTGCGCGTCGGCCCGCCGCTCCGCGATGAGCGTCTCCAGGAAGTCACTCATGCCAGGTCCATGCTGGAAGAGATCCAGCGCTGCAGCGTCGCGGCTGCGGCACCATCGTCGATGGCTCGGGTGGCTCGCGCAACGCCGTCCCGCAGGTCCCCGTCGAGCCCGGCGACGACGCACGCCGCGCCGGCGTTGAGCAGCACCGCCGTCCTCGGTCCGGACCGCTCGCCGGAGAGCACGCGGCGAGCGATAGCGGCGTTCAGCGCGCTGTCGCCGCCCCGCACGGAGCCCAGCGGTACGCGCTCCAGACCCGCGCCTTCGGGTGTGATCTCCCCCTCCCGGATCGAGCCGTCGCGGAGCTCCCATGTGCGGGTGGGCCCGCTCGGGCTGATCTCGTCAAGACCGTCGCCGCCATGGACGACGATCGCGTGTTCGGCTTCGAGCTCCCGGAGCACCAGGATCATCCGCTCCCCCAGGGCGACCGACGGCACGCCCAACAGCTGCCGGCGCACGCCCGCCGGATTGGCGAGGGGGCCCAGCACATTGAAGATCGTGCGGATGCCGATCTCGCGCCGGACCGGGCCCGCATGGCGCATCGCCGGGTGGAAGCGCGGGGCGAACATGAACCCGACCCCCACATCCGCGATACAGGTCGCGACTGCATCAGGCCCGAGCTCGATCTTCACCCCAAGAGCCTCGAGCACGTCGGCGCTGCCACAGGCACTCGACGCCGCGCGATTCCCGTGCTTCGCGACGCGCGCGCCGGCAGCCGCCGCGACGATGGCGGCCACCGTGGAGATGTTGAAGCTCTGCGAGCGGTCACCGCCGGTACCGCAGGTGTCGATCGCGCCGGCAGGGACGTGCACCGGGACCGCTGCGACACGCATGCCCGCCGCGAACCCGGCGATCTCGTCGACGGTCTCGCCGCGCACCGCGAGGGCGGCGAGCAGCGCGCCGAGCTGCGCTGCAGTGGCCTCGCCGGCCATCACCGATGCCATGGCGCCTTCAGCCTCGGTCCGCGTCAATGTGCGGCCTGCCGCGACCGCACCGAGCGCTCCCCTAGCGTCCATTGGTCACCGCCGGCGCAGGCGCCCACGCGCGGTCGAGGAAGTTGCGAAGCATCGCGACTCCGTGCGCGGAGAGGATCGACTCCGGATGGAACTGGACCGCTTCGAGGGGCAGCGTCCGGTGGCGCAGGGCCATGACGACGCCGTCGTCGCTGCGCGCGCTGACCACGAGGGCCTCGGGGAGCGTGGCGGCATCGACCATCAACGAGTGGTAGCGCGTGGCGATCGTGGGATCGGGGATCCCGGCGAACACACCCCGCCCGTCATGCCGCACCGCCGACGTCTTGCCGTGACGCGGCTCGGGCGCGCGGACCACGGCCGCACCGAAGGCCACGGCCGCGCATTGCAGCCCCAGGCAGACGCCGAGCGTCGGGATCCCGCTCTCTGGCGCAGACCGCGCGAGGTCCACGGACCGCCCGGCGACCTCCGGGCGCCCCGGGCCGGGCGAGATGACGATCCGATCGGGCCGAGCCGCCACCGCGGCATCGAGCCGTGGGTCGTCGGCGCGCAGCACCGTCACCTCGGCGCCAAGCGTGCCGAGCGCCTGCGCCAGGTTGAACGTGAACGAGTCGTAGTTATCCACCAGGAGGATCCGCATCATCCACGCACCGGCTTCCCGTCGACGAGCTCGATCGCGCGCAGGAGCGCTCCGGCCTTGGCGCGGGTCTCGGCCTCCTCGGACGCGGGATCCGAGTCGGCCACGATCCCGGCGCCCGCCTGCACCCGACACACGCCGTCGGTGATGAGCGCGGTCCGGATAGTGATGCACGTATCGAGCGTGCCATCGAAGCCGAGGTAGCCGACCGCACCGGCGTAGGTGCCCCGGCGATCGGTCTCGAGCGCCGCGATCCGTTCCATCGCCCGGATCTTGGGCGCTCCGGAGACGGTGCCTGCGGGGAAGCACGCCCGGAACGCGTCGAGCGCGTCGAGCTCATCGAGCAGGGTGCCCTCCACGACCGACGTGAGGTGCATCACGTGGGAGAACCGGTCGACCCGCATGAGCTCGGGCACCCGGACGGTGCCGGGCTTCGAGACGCGGCCCACATCGTTACGACCCAGGTCGACGAGCATGACGTGCTCGGCGCGCTCCTTCTCCGACGCGCGGAGCTCGGCCTCGTTCACGGCGTCTGCGACCGGATCGGCGCCGCGCGGGCGAGTGCCGGCGATCGGGTGCATCACGATCGTTCGCTCGCCCGCCGCACCCTCCACGCGCACGAACGGCTCAGGTGACGCGCCGACGAGCGTCAGGTCAGGGGTCTCGAGCAGGAACATGTACGGCGACGGGTTCACGTGCCGGAGCGCGCGGTAGAGCGCGAGCGGTTCGGGGGCGGGGCTGATATCGAAGCGTTGGGCGAGCACGATCTGGATGCAGTCGCCCTCCGCGATGAGCTCACGGGCCCGTTGCACGAGGCCTTCGAATCCCGCCGGGGTCATGTTCGACCGCAGCGTGCGCGTCACGCGCTGAGACGCCGGAAGGACGAGCGGGCCATCCAGCAGGGCGTCGATCTCCGCGATGCGGCGCTCCGCGCCGGCCTGATCGCCGTCCGCTGCGTGCGCGATCACGAGCATCGTGTGTCGCAGATGGTCGAACGCGACGATCGTGTCGTAGATGCCGAAGACCCCATCGGGCGCTGTGAGCGGGTCATTGGCCGCGAGGGGCAGGCGCTCGAAGTGTCGAGCCGCCTCATACGCCACGAAGCCCACCGCGCCACCGGAGAATCGCGGGAGGCCCGCGCCGCCGACCAGGCGGTACCGGGACATTGCAGCGCGCAGCGCGAGGAGCGGGTCGGCATCGCGCGATACGATCGTCTCGCGCGGCGCGACGCCGATGAACGAGTACCGTCCCATCCGTTCGCCGCCCTCGGCACTTTCGAGGAGGAACGCGCCACCCAACCGGCGGAGCTTCGCGAAGGCGGAGACGGGCGTTTCGAGGTCGGCCATGCGCTCACGCACGACCGGCTCGAGCCGGATCACGCGTGCGACCGCATTCGCCATCGCCGGTCCTTCCCGGGCCCTGTTCCTGAAAACAAAGACCCTCGCTCCCATCTCGGGACGAGGGTCGTGGTGCCACCCGATCTTGGCCGCTCCCCCAGTACTGAATGGATGGGTGCGGCCCTCAGCCTGCGCGAACACGCAGCGCCCGGCGATAACGGCGGGCCACCGGCCGCAGCTAGTTCGAGGTGCTCTGTCACACCCCGGTTCGCCGCGGCGTCTCGCGGGATCCATTTACCGGCGTCCGCTCGTCCCGGCTTACACCTGTCCCGGTTCGCTACACGCCTTTGGCCGGCTACTCGTTCCCGCTGATAACGACGTTGGTCCAATGCTAGCGCGGTCCGCGGCGGCCGGGCAAGCCAGCGCCGAACGGAAGAGGGACAGATGGGCAGGCCGCTTGCTCCCTACGCTCGACCCATGGCCATCCGAGATGTCACCGCCGGTCCCGGGCGCCCGCTTGGGCCGATGGCGGTGCGCTCGACCCTGCCCGCCTATCCGCCGGCCAAGATCCGCGAGATCCTCCGGGGGCTACCGACCGCGACGGGGTACACGGTCTCGGTGAAGCAGCTCCGCTGGCGGAGCCGGCCGCACCTTGTCGCGTTCACGTTCTGGGACAGCCCGGACATGCTCATCCAGGTGCCCGAGCCGTTCCGGCCATTCCGCGAGCTGGTCGACCTCGGGACGCGCGGAGTGCCCCTCGTGCCGTTCCGGAACCGGCGCGAGGTGATCCGGTTCCTCTATCTCCACGAGTTCTGCCATTGGTGGCTGTATCTCACCCACGGCTGGGGCACCTCGGCCGAGGTGCTGTGCGACACCTACGCCTACGACAACTTCCGCAAGCGGAGCGCCGTCGCGCCGCCGGCCTGGCGACGCCCCCGCGAGCGCCTCCCGCTCACGGCGCCGAAGCGAGCAGCGCGGCTGCGCTGACCGGAAGGAGCGCGAGACCTGCCGATGGCACGATCGCGTCATAGCGACCGATGCGCTCGTTCAGGGCTTGTACCGCGGACTCGAGCTCCGACCGGAACCGCTGATCGGCGCCTGCCGTGAACCGCACGGCCTCAACGATGCGATCCCCCGGCAGCGTCCGAAGAGCGAGGGCCCGCGCCGACAGCCAGGCCCGATGACCCCGACACCGTGCCCGCAGCCGGTCCAGCTCGGCGTCGATCTCGATCCGCTCTTGCGACCAGACCGGGATGACCCGGTTGTTCTTCATGATCCGGAAGGCGGCCCACGACGCGTCGTCGCCGGCAAGATCCTCGCGGGGGATCGGCCGTCCCTCGCCGGGAAGGCCGCTGAGCTCGCCTGATCCGGCAAGGTCGGTGAGCCGCCCTTCCATTCCGCCTTCGCGATCCTTCCCCATCCTGGATCCGAGTATCCCACCCGCCTATGGCGCTCCTTCCGGCTACGCTCGCGCGCTGTGGGGACCCTCGATTTCGGTCCGTTCCTGAGCCTGCCGGCCGAGGTCCGGCAGCGGCTGCTGGCTGCCGGGAGCGAGGCCACGTTCTCGGCCGGCGAGACCCTCGTCCGCGAAGGCGATCCGCCCGGCGACATCGTCGCCCTGGCGACCGGCCGTGTCCGAGTGATGACCGGCGACCGCCACAGGACCCTTGCGACGATGGCGGCCCCGGCGCTCGTGGGCGAGATGGCGGCCGTCCTGGACCAGCCGCGGAACGCCTCGGTGGTCGCGACCGCGCCCTGCACCGGAGTGCGGATCCCCAAGGAAGCGCTCCTTTCCGTCGTCGCGAGCGAGTCGGAATTCGCTCAGGAGCTCCAGGCCTTCGCGGACCTTCGCGCGGCGACGAACTTTCTGCGACGCGACAGCCCGTTCGCGGACCTTCCGTCGGAGGCTATCGCGGACCTCGCCGCCCACCTCACCCCGGTGCACTTCGCACCGGGCGACGTCATCGTCAGGGAGGGCGAGCGCGGCGACGACGCGTATCTGCTGCGGAGCGGCGACGTCGATGTCGTTCGCACGACGGTGGACGGCGAACGGGCCGTCGCCCGCCTGGGGCCGGGGGCATTTCTCGGAGAGGTGTCCGTCCTGACGGGGTCGGCGCGCAGCGCGACCGCGCGGGCTTCATCGCCGGTGCGCGCGTTCCGGGTCAGCGGCGACGACGTGCGCGACGTGGTGAAGAAGTACCGGCAGGTCGTCGCACGCCTCGAATCGACGATGCAGGCGAACCATTCGCCCCGCAGGGTCAGCTCCGTGCGCGTGCTGCCCGCTCCGGACGATCCGACGAGCGTGATCCTTCATGAGGGCACGACCGGGATCTATCTCCGCCTCTCCGTCGAGGGTCTGGCCATCTACGAGGATCTCGACGGCGACCGCAATCTGCGCGACCTTGCCATGCGCCATGCGGAGCGCACGGGCCTCGACGATCCGGCGATGGTCTTCTCGACGGTCGCGACCCTTCAGTCCGCCGGCTTGGTGACGACCCCGCGGATCGCCGGCGACGAACCGGACGCACGCGTCATGCGGCTCCTCGATCTGCTCCTCGCCCCCCGCCTCGAGCTCAAGAGCGCCGACGCCCTGGCCGGCGCGCTGCACCGGATCTTCCGACCGGTGTTCAGCCGCGGCGGCGCGCTCGTCGCGACCGCGGTCGGCATCGTCGGTGCCGTCGCGCTCGCGCGGTCCTTCCATCAGGCCTCGACCGCCGACTTCGGTATCGCGGGCCTCGCGGTCGCCTTCGGTGGCCTGGCCCTTGCCGGGCTCGGTCACGAGGCGGCCCATGCCATCGCGACCAAAGCCGAGGGCCGCCGCGTCGGCCGGGCCGGGATCGGCCTGATGATGTTCACGCCGGTCATCTGGGTGGACACGTCGGACGCCTGGTTCATCGGACGGACGCGGCGGGCGATCGTGAACGCCGCAGGACCGCTCTTCAACTTCGCGGTCGCCGGTGCCCTCGGTCTGGTCGCTGCTGTAGCGACAGGGCGAGCTCAGGATCTCGCGGTGTGGCTGGCGATCGCCAATCTGGTGAGCGTCGTGTTCAACCTCTCGCCCCTGCTCGAGTTCGACGGCTACTACGTTCTTTCCGACCTCACGAACGTGAACGCCCTGCGTCATAAAGCCCTGCGCTTCGTCTTTGCGGACCTCATCCGGCACCCCCGTCGTCCGCGCACGCGCCTCGAGGCGGGTTTCCTCGCGTACACGCTGTCGGCCGCGTTGTACGTCCTCGGCATGACGCTCTTGATCCTGTCCGGCGTGCCTGGTCTCGTCTCCGGCATCGCGCCGGCCTGGATCGGTGTTGAGGCCCGGGTCCTCATCGGTGGAGGTGTTGCGGTGGCGATGGCGACCTTCCTGGTCGCGCCGTTCGTCGGCGAGGTCGCCCGCGCGCGGAAGGCCCCCGCGCCGGAGCTCGTCCACGCCGAGCGCCTCGAGGAGCGGATCTCGAAGACCGATCTCACCGCGGCGGTCTCGGCGAAGACGTCTACGCCGATGCTCCACGCGCCGTCAGAGACCCGCCGCTAGGACAGCGGCACCACGGAGCGGTCCGTGTAGCGCGGGCCGTCAGGTGAGAGGCGGCTCTCGACGACGACGATGCGGTCCACTGTGAGGCGAAGCACCGGCACCGTCAGAGACTCGATCGCGGCCGCGATCGTCCGCGATCCCGGACCGGTCGCGTCCGGACGGACCCTGGCGAGGGTCAGATGTGGCGAGATCGGACGGCCCTCGAGGGCGAAGGCCCGCTGGCGGAGCTCTCGCGCAACGTCGACGGCGAGGCTGGTCAGCTCATCGCGGCCGGTCCCGATCCCGAGCCACACCGCCCGGGGGAACCGGCCGGCGTGGTCGAGCGAGACCTCGAATGCCCGATGGCCCTGGACCGCCGCCCGTGCCGCCTCGATCGCCGGTTCGAGCCGCTGGTCGGCGACCCGGCCCAGAAAGGCCAGGGTGATGTGCATGCGGTCCGGGCGGACCGGCCGAAGGCCCGGCAAGGTCGGCGGGAGACACGCGGCTGCGCGGTCCGAGATCTCTGGAGGAAGCGGGACCGCGATGAAGAGCCGCATGGACCGAGGCTAGGCGGCGCCAGACGGCCAGACTGCTAGAGGGCGGCGGCCTGCACCTGGTCGGAGATGAGGAGCACCATGAAGGCGACCGCGAGGATGAGCGTGAATGCGGCGAGCAGCGCCGTGTGGAGCCGCTCATCGCGCTCGACCGTCTCACGGATCTCGTAGACCAGAGTGCTCACGCACTCTCGATAAGCATCCGGCGTGCCGCCCGTTATGCGAGCGAGCGGCCGGTTTGTTGCGACTGTGTATCGGCGCCCGGCCCACGGCGCCGACCCGGTTACGCGGGGGTGGGTGCGGGAGCGGGGCCGCGGCCGGTGCCCTCGTCGGGCCGCCGCTTTGGCTCGGGTGTACCGGCGGGCAGGCCGCCGGGCGGGGTCGAGCCGGTGCCACTGTCCGTCGTCGAGGCAGCGACCGGCGTCAGGCCGAGGTGCCCGTCTACGAGGTTGTTGAACTCGTCGGAGCTGAGGGTCTCCTGGGCGATGAGCCGCTCGACGACCGCGTCCAGCAGGCTCCGGTACTGGGTGAGGAGCTCGTGAGCCCTCCGACGGGCGCGGTCTACGATCTCGTGGACCTCGCTGTCGATGAGCTTGGAGGTCTCCTCCGAGTAGTTCTTCTCCTCCTGGATCTGCCGCCCCAGGAAAATGAGCTCGTCCGTCTTGCCGTACTGGAGCGGCCCGAGCTTCTCGCTCATGCCGTACTTCGTGACCATATGACGGGCCATCTCGGTGGCCTTCTCGATGTCGTTCGAAGCGCCGGTGGTGACATCGCCGCCGAGGTGCAGCTGC
>JANLWM010000035.1:0-2534 GCA_031364525.1 Chloroflexota bacterium
CGCGCAGCGTCTCGACCGGCGTGCGCCTCGGATCCAGGGTCTCGTGGTGCTGGGCGTAGCGGCCGCGCTCGATGCTCGGACCCACCCACACCGTGCCCCGGTCCGCCTCGCGCTCGCCGGTCAGCAGCGACAGCAGCACCGTCTTACCGGCACCGTTCGGCCCGATGATGCCGACGCGCTCGCCGTTCTGGATCACCAGATCCGTCGCCGCAACGATGATCCGGCCGCCCAGGCTCACACCCGCGCCCTCCAGGCGGATCGCGATCGCCCCGCCGCGGATGCGTGGCCGGAATGACAAGGCCATGCGGCGCCGCTCGAGCACCGGACGCTCGACCTTCTCCATCCGGTCGATCTGGCGCTGCTTGTTGCGCGCCTGCTTGATGTGTCGCTCGTCGACCACGATGCGGGCCCACAGCTCGAATCGCTTCACCGCGGCCTCAAGTCGCGCGATCTCCTTCTGCTGCGAGGCGTAGTCCTGCTGTTGCCGGCGCAGCGCGATCTCCTGCTGGGTGATGTAGGCGGAGTAGTTGCCCTCCCAGAGCGTGAGGCGGGCGCCGTTGGCGCCGGGCTGGAGCTCGGCGATCTGCTCGACCGTGTCATCGAGGAGGTAGCGGTCATGCGAGACGATCACGACCGCGCCAACGAACTCACCGAGCATCCGCTCGAGGGTCTCCTTGCGAGCGAGGTCCAGATGGTTATCGGGCTCGTCGAGCAGCAGCAGATCCGGATCGCCGATGAGGCATGCCGCCAGACCCACGAGCTTGCGCTGACCGCCGGAGAGCACTGCGAGCGGGCGCTCCCACTGGGCCTCTGGGATCCCGAGCTCGCGAAGGAGACCGGCGGCGCGATTCCGCAGTCGAGGCCCGCCCGCGAGGTCGAACCCGTGCAGGAGCCGCTCCTGCTCGTCGAGCGCCGCTGACAGGAGCGTCATGTCGCCGCTCACGCCGGGATCGGCGATCCGCTGACCCACCGCGGCGAGGTCGCGGTCGATGGCAGCGAGATCCGGCCGCGCGCCGAGCAGCGTCGCCAGGACCGTCGTGGCGGCGGGCTCCTGTTCCTGTGCGAGGTAGGCGATCCGCAGCTCGCGACGGCGCGTCACGAGCCCTCCCTCAGGCAGGTCAAGCCCCGCGATCGTCCGAAGCAACGTCGACTTTCCGCTGCCGTTCGGGCCGATGAGGCCGATCCGGGCGCGGTCAGCGATGGTCCAGGAGAGGTCCGCGAAGATCGTGCGATCGCCATGCGCGCGCGTAACGCCGGCGAGGTCGGTGACGATCATGCGGTTCATTTGACACCCATCCGGACGCACGATGGAATGGACCTCACATGGCCGCGATAGACGCCCCCTTCCCGGTCGCGCGCCCCCGGTACTCGGGCGTCCTCGAGTGGGTCGCCACCGAGGATCACAAAAAGATCGGGATCATGTACCTCTGGACCACGTTCTTCTTCTTCATCACCGGCGGCCTGCTCGCACTCGCGCTCCGTGCGCAGCTCGCGTCACCGGATGGGAAGATCCTGAGTGCCGAGGCATACAACGGCGCGTTCACGATGCACGGGACGACGATGATCTTCCTGTTCGTCGTTCCGGTATGGACCGGCTTCGCGAACTACATCATCCCGCTCCAGATCGGCGCTCGGGACATGGCCTTCCCGAAGCTCAACGCATTGTCCTTCTGGCTGCTGCTCTCGGGCGGGATCATCCTGTACGCGGCGCTCCTCGTCGGACCGCCATCGTCCGGCTGGACCTCCTACGTTCCGCTCTCCACCCTCCCGTACTCGCCGAGCCACGGGCAGGACCTCTGGCTGCTGAGCCTCACGGTCCTCGGCTTCTCGTCGATCTTCGGAGCGCTCAACATGATCGTCACGATCTTCGCGCTCCGAGCCCCGGGCATGACGTTCTCGCGCATCACGCTGTTCACCTGGAGCGTGCTCGTGACGTCGTTCCTGCTGGTGCTGGCGATCCCGTTCCTCACGGTCGCCGGCGTGCTGCTGCTGTTCGACCGCCTGGCCGGCCTCAGCTTCTTCGCGACGTCCGAGGGCGCCGATCCGCTGCTGTGGCAGTTCCTGTTCTGGTTCTTCGGCCACCCCGAGGTCTACATCATGGTGTTGCCCGGGTTCGGCGTGGTCAGCGAGGTGCTCCCGGTCTTCTCGCGCAAGCCGATCTTCGGCTACAAGATGATCGCGTACTCAAGCGTCGCGATCGGCTTCCTGTCGTTCTCGGTCTTCGTGCATCACATGTTCGTCGCCGGCGTCGACCAGACGCTGCAGGTCTTCTTCATGTTCGCGACGATGCTCATCGCCATACCGACGGGCGTGAAGGTGTTCAGCTGGCTCGGCACGATCTGGCATGGCTCATTGCGCTTCAAGACGCCGATGCTCTTCGCGCTCGGCTTCATCGCCACATTCACGATCGGCGGCATCTCCGGTGTCTTCCTGGGCTCGGTGCCGGAGGACGTGCAGCTCTCGGATACGTACTACGTCGTTGCGCACATCCACTACGTGCTGTTCGGCGGGGCGGTGATGACCGTCTTCGCGGC
>JANLWM010000048.1:0-1689 GCA_031364525.1 Chloroflexota bacterium
CCCCAGGTCATGTTGATGCCGGCGAACAGCGACTGGCCGTCGCGCGGGTCGAACGCGACGTGATAGACGGGCTGCCCTGGAAAGTACGGGCCCTCGAGCCGCCAGCGCTCGCGCGCGGCACCGCTGCGGAAGACGTACACACCCTTCTTGGTCCCAAGGAGCACCAACACACCGCGCGCCATCGCTACCTCTCCCCGCCGGACACGGCCGGCACGATATGGACGATGTCGCCATCGCGGAGTGCGGTGCGCTCACCATCCAGATATCGCATGTCCTCGTCGTTCGCGAAGATATTCACATGTTCACGCATCTTCCCGTGTTCGTCGCGAAGCCGTTCGGCGAGGCTCGGGTGGCGCGCGACCAGCGCCGCGAGGGCCGATCCGACGTCGCCGGCCTCGACGGCCGCGCTGCGCGCGCCGCCGGCGAACTCGCTGAAGGCACCGTGGAGCTTGACCGTCACCTGAGCCACAGGGCTCCGAGTGTACGGACCTCATCGGTACACTTCCGCGGACCTTGATGCAGACGCTCTTTCTCGGTGATCCCGCGTCCGCCGATGCCGGACAGGTGGGCGCGAAGGCCGCGACGCTGTCGCGCCTCGCGTCACGTTACCGGGTGCCCGCTGGTTTTTGTCTGGACGCGGCCGTCCATGGGACCCTCGCTCCTTCGCTCGATGGCGATGCCGCCACGTGTGCGGCGCTCCGGGCACTCGTCGAGACGGGCTATGAGGAGCTCTGTCGTCGCACGGGACGGTCGGTCATCGTCGCCGTCCGGTCGTCCGCCATCGGCGAGGACGGGCTGGAGACGTCATTCGCCGGTCAGCACGAGACCGTGCTCGATGTCGATGGCCTCGACGCCATCGTGCAAGCAGTGCTCGCCTGCTGGCGTTCCGCCGACTCCGAGCGCGCGGTGGCCTACCGAAAGGAGCACGGGATCACCGCCCGGCCGCGCGTCGGCGTGCTCGTGCAGGAGATGGTGCCGGCGGACGCCGCCGCGATCGCATTCTCTGCGGACCCGGTGACGGGTGACCGCGACATCGTCGTCATCGACGCCGGGCGCGGCCTCGGCGAGGGTCTGGCCGCGGGTACGGTCACGCCGGACACGTACTCGGTCCGCAAGCAGGACATGGCCATCGTGAAGCGCACTCTCGCGAACGAGCGGCCTGCGCTCTCGGACGAGCAGGTCCGAGAGGTCGGCCGGTTGGCGATCGCGCTCGAAAGCGAGAACGGCTCCCCGGTGGACGTCGAGTGCGCCTTCGCCAACGGGACCCTCTATCTCCTGCAATCGCGACCGATCACGACGCTTGGATCCGCCGATGCCTTCCCCGTCGATTGGGACGACCCTGCGGACGCCATGCTGACCTGGACCCAAGAGGACGCGCACATGGCTGACTGCCGACCGGTGCTCGGATGCGACTTCGTCCTTGAGGCGCCGGCCTTCGGGATCACCAAAGCCAACGAGCTCCTCGGGCCGCCGGTCAACATCCGCTATCGGGGAGTCCGCGGCTACATGTACTACGCGACCGTGCCGCTCGTGCCGGCGGACGACCTCCCCGCCGCGCAGGCCCGCGGGGTCGAGAGGCGCCGAGCCCTCGCGCGGACCTTGCGCGCCGAATGGGACGAGCGGTACCTGCCCACGGTGCTCGCCCACTACGGCTGGATGCGCGAAGCTGATGCCGACCAGGTCGGCGAG
>JANLWM010000072.1:0-4128 GCA_031364525.1 Chloroflexota bacterium
CCGCGACACGGACGCCCTTCGCGCCGGCCTTCATCGACCGTGACACGGTCTGCTTCAGCACTTTGCGGAAGGAGACCCGCCGCTCGAGCTGCTGCGCGACGTTCTCGGCGATGAGGTTCGCGTCGAGCTCCGGGTAGCGGATCTCGAAGATGTTGACCTTCACGGCCTTGCCGGTGGCCTTGCCGAGGGCCTGACGGAGCTCCTCGACCTTCGCGCCGCCCTTGCCGATGACGACGCCGGGCTTCGCGGTCTGAATGGTCACGGTGACCTGATTGGTCGAGCGCTCGATGTCGATGCGCGCGATCGCGGCGTCACGCAGACGGCCGCGGATGGTCGACCGGATCGAGATGTCCTCTTTGAGGAGGATCCGATAGTTCTTCGCCTCGGCGAACCATTTCGCGTTCCAGGTCTTCGTGAATCCCAACCGATAGCCGATCGGGTGGACCTTCTGTCCCACTTAAGACTCCTTCTCGTCGACGACCACGGTGATGTGGCTCGTGCGATGCAGCTTCACGTCGCGCCGGCCGCGACCGCGCATCCAGATGCGCTTCATCCGCGGGCCCTCGTCGGCCGTCGCGCGCTTCACGTACAGGTTCTCGAGGGTCAGGTTGAAGTTGTTCTCGGCGTTCGCGACCGCGGACCGGACCACCCGGCCGATCGTGAGCGCAGAGCCCTTCGGCAGATGCTCGAGCAGGGCGATCGCCTCCTCGGCCGACTTTCCCTTGATGAGGTCGGTCACCAGGCGCGCCTTCCGCGGCGACACCCGCTGGAACGTCGCGCTCGCCTTGACTTCCATGACTACGCCCCCGCCTTCACGTTGGTGGCCGTCTCCGCGGCGGCGCCGCGCCCGTGCCCCTTGAACGTGCGCGTGGCCGCGAACTCGCCGAGCTTGTGGCCGACCATGTTCTCGGTGATGAACACCGGGACATGACGCCGGCCGTCGTGGACCGCGATCGTGTGTCCGACCATCATCGGCAGGATCATCGACGGGCGCGACCAGGTCTTGATGACCTTCTTCTCGTTGCGCGAGTTGAGGGCCTCGATCTTCTTCTTCAGGGACGCCTCGATGAAGGGTCCCTTCTTGATGGAACGGCTCATGACTTGCCCCTCTTCTTCTGCGGCTTGATCACGAAGCGATCCGTCTTCGGGTTCCGGCGCGTCTTCAGGCCCATCGCGGGCTTGCCCCACGGGGTCTGGGCCATGCCACCGACGGGCGACTTCGCCTCACCACCGCCATGCGGGTGGTCTCGTGGAGACATGACGACGCCACGCACCTGCGGACGGCGGCCCATGTGACGCTTGTGACCGGCGCCGCCGATCTTCTGGTTCTCGTGCTCGATGTTGCCGACCTGGCCGATCGTCGCGCGGCACCGGACATGGATGATCCGGATGGTGCCCGAGGGCAGCCGGACCTGGGCGTACTCGCCCTCCTTGGCGACGAGCTGCGCCACACCGCCGGCGGAGCGCACGAGCTGCGCGCCACGGCCTGGCTGGAGCTCGACGCCGTGGATCTGCGTGCCGGTCGGGATGTTCTCGAGCGGCATGCAGTTCCCGAGGCGGGCCTCGGCGTCCGGACCGGAAATGACGGAGTCGCCGATCTTGAGGTCGAGGGGCGCCAGGATGTAGCGCTTCTCCCCGTCCTTGTAGACCAGGAGCGCGAGACGGCATGAGCGGTTCGGGTCGTACTCGATCGCGGTCACCTTGGCAGGGATACCGTCCTTGTTCCGCTTGAAGTCGACGATGCGATAGCGGCGCTTCTCGCCGCCGCCGCGGTAGCGCATGGTGACGCGGCCCTGCTGGTTGCGGCCGCCGGTGCGGTCCTTCGATTCGGTCAGGCTCTTCTCGGCGGGCTTCTTGGTGATCTCCTCGAAGTTCGCGGTCTGCCGATAGCGCCGGACCGGCGTGTATGGCTTGGATTTCTTCAGTGCCACCGGTTAGACCCCTTCCACGAAGTAGCGCTCGATCCGCTGGCCTTCGGCCAGGGTCACCACGGCCTTCTTCCAGTCGGACTGCCTACCGACGCGCTTGCCGACCTTCCGGACCTTGCCCTTGACGGTCAAGGTGTTGACCGCGATGACATCGACCTTGAACGACTCGGCGACCGCCTGGGCGATCTCCTGCTTCGTCGCGGCCTTCGCGACCGCGAACGTGTAGCGGCCGCTGTTCGTGCCGGTCATGGACTTCTCGGTGATGATCGGACGGACGAGGACGAGATCACCTCTCATGCGGACACCTTCTCGCGCCCGGCATCGACGTTCGCGCGCTCCGCAAGGAGCACGAGCGCGGGACGCGACACGAGCAGGGTCTCCGCACCGATGACATCGCTGAGCCGAAGCGAGCCAACGCTGCGCAGCTCGACATCGACGAGGTTCGCGATCGCGCGACCGTGACCCTCATTGACCTCGGCGCCGACGATGATCGTCTTGCCGGTGTCCCCGATGCGGGCAAGCCAGTCGTAGACCTCACGCGAGCGCGGACGCTCGGAGAGGCCGCCGATCTCGTCGTACACGAGGACCCGGCCCTGACCGACCTGCGCGGCGAATGCCTCGCCGAACGCGGCCTTGCGCATGCGCTCCGGGATCCGCTGCCAGTAGGTACGGCCGTTCGGACCGAACACGACGCCACCGTGGCGCCAGATCGGGGAGCGGGTCGAACCCTGACGGGCCCGGCCGGTGCCCTTCTGCTTCCACGGCTTCGCGCCGCCACCGGCGACGCGCGCGCGGTTCTTCGTTGCGGCCGTGCCAAGACGCGCGTTCGCGCGCTCGGCCTGGAACGCCTGGAACAACACGCCCTTGCGCGTCCGTGCCGTGCCGAGGACCTTCGGCAGCTCGACCGATCCGGACGAGCTCCCGTCCGCCGCGATGACCGGCGCGTGGCCGGCCGGCGCCGTCGGCAGGGGCTTGGATTCGATCTTCGCGCGCGGCTCTTTCGTCGGAAGGGCCGGCCGCGGCTGCGGACGCGGGGCCGCGGTGCGGGTAGCCGGACGCGCGACCGCCTTGCTCTTCGTCTTCGCAGGGGCAGGGGCGGGGGCCCCTGAGGCGCGAAGCGCCCCCCTGCCACCCACGTCCGCGGTGGTCTTCTTGACCGCCTTCACGTTGACGGCTTTCGCAGCGGGCTTTGCCTTCGCTGCGGTCTTCTTCACGGTCTTCTTCTCAGCCATCAGGCCTTCCTCACCATGACGATGCCGTTGCGTGCGCCCGGGACCGCCCCCGCGATGATCAGAAGGCTCCGGTCCGCGTCCGCCCGCAGGATCTCGAGATTCTTCACGGTGATGCGCGCCGCGCCCTGGTGGGCGGCCATGCGCAGGCCCTTCCACACGCGCCCGGGCGTCGTGCCGGAGCCGACCGAGCCCTGACGACGCAGATGGTCGGAGCCGTGCGACTTCGGACCGCGAGAGAAGTGGTGCAGGTGGACCGGACCCTGGAAGCCCTTGCCTTTCGACACGCCGACGACGTCGACCTTGTCACCGGGCTGGAAGCGCTCGACGCCGATCGCCTGGCCGGTCTTGAAGCCCTCGACGGAATCCAGGCGGATCTCGCGGAGGTTCGCGAGGACCGCACCGGACGCCTTGAGGTGTCCGAGGCGGGCCTTCTGCATCTTCTTCTTGTCGACAGCGCCGTAGCCGATCTGGATCGCGAGGTACCCGTCGCGCTCCTTGGTCATGACCGCGGTCACGATGTTCGGCTCCGCCGCGATGACCGTGGCAGCGACAGCCGACCCGTCCGGACGGAAGTGCTGAAGCATGCCGAGCTTGCGGCCGAGCATGAGCGGCTTGGCCATATCAGGTGCCTGCTCGCCGCGCGGCATCTCTTCGCCACGGGGCTGCTGCTCCTGCTCGACCTGCTCGGCCTTTTCGTTCGTCTCGGTGGTGGTCTCGTCGGTCATTTCCGTCCTACCTGCGATTTAGAGCTTGATCTCGATATCGACGCCCGCGGGAAGGTTGAGCTTCATCAGGGCATCGACCGTCTTCTGCGATGGATCGTTGATGTCGATGAGGCGCTTGTGCGTGCGGATCTCGAACTGGTCGCGCGAGTCCTTGTAGATGAACGGGCTGCGGATCACGGTGAACTTCTCGATCCGCGTGGGCAGCGGGACAGGACCGGTCACGGTCGACCCGGTGCGCTGCGC
>JANLWM010000149.1:0-6914 GCA_031364525.1 Chloroflexota bacterium
TGCCGACGACGCGGTACACGGCCACACCGGCGCGGCCGACGAGCGAGCGCCCGGGCTCGAGGTAGATCATCGTTTTCCGCAGCGTGTCGTCCGAGCGGATCGGTCCGCTGATCTCGCGGGCGTACGCCCCCAGATCAAGCACCGGATCTCCCGAGCGCAGCGGGATCGCGAGACCGCCACCGACACCGATCTCGCGTAGGGCCGTACCGGTCGAGGCGCGGACGTCACCGGCGAGCTCAGTCAGCGCTTCGCCCAGCTCGCGGTAGCGAAGAGGCTCGTGAAGTTGGGTCCCGAGGTGGGCGTGGATGCCGACCAGTGTCAGGTTCTTCGTCGCGACGATCGCGCGACACTGCGCGAGCGCGTCGCCGCCCGCGATCGGCGCGCCGAACTTGCTGTCGAGCGTGCCCGTCCGAAGATGCGGATGCGTGTCCGCATCGATGCCCGGCGAGACCCGCAGCCACACCGGCTGTGGTGTCGAGCGCCGGGCGACGATGCGGCCGAGCCGCTCGATCTCGTCGGCGCCGTCGATCACGATGCGGCCGACCCCAAGCCGTAGTGCCGCCCGCAGCTCGTCATCCGTCTTCGCGTTGCCGTGCAGCTGGGTCCGCGCCATGGCGAAGCCGGCGCGCTTCGCGGCAAGCAGCTCGCCCAACGATGCGGCGCTGGCGTCGGCACCGGCACGCGCGAGCAGCGAGGCGACACCACGCAGCGCGCAGGCCTTGATCGCGTACGACACCCGGACCGGGCGGGCGGTGCGGAATGCCCCGGCGTACCGGCGGTACGCGTCACGGATGGTCGCCGCGTCGTAGACGTACAGCGGGGTACCCAGGCGGTCAGCCAGGGCGACGACGTCCGCGCCACCGACGCGCAGATGTCCGGCCCGGTCGACGCCCGTCGCGAGCGGCCAGACCGCGGGGTCGATCACGCCCGGCCGAGCTCAGCCGTTCGCGGAGCCGCTCGAGCCCGGGTCCGGACCGCCCGAGCCGGGGTCGTCGGGAAGGCTTTCGATGAACTGCCGGAACACTCCGAGCTCGCCGGTGTCCTCGTCGTCCTGGCCGGCCGCGGCGATGGACGAGCGATCGATCACGCTGACGGCCACGAGGATCCGGGCATCGCAACGGACGGCCAGCGCGATGGCGTCGGAGGCGCGGGAGTCGATCTCGACCTCGCGCTCGCCGACCTGGAGGAAGACGCTGCCGTGGAAGACGCTCCCCGTGCCGGACGCCTCGGTGACCAGATCCTTGACGACGACCCGAGTGATCTCGACTCCGCTCGCTCGGAGCATCGACATCATGAGGTCGTGCGTCAGGGGCCGATCGCTCGGGATCCCGGCGATACGCGTTGCGATGCTGTGCGCCTGGTCAGCTCCGATCCAGATGGGCACGAGCCGCTCGGAATCGTGTGGCTGCAACAGAACGACGTGTTGGCCAGTAAGCACATGCACCCGGACCGATTCGACGGTGCAGAGAACGAGACCCTCCGGACCTATCGGTCTTTCCGATCCTTCTGAGTTGGGCTCGCCCACGGGAAAATGCTACCCGTACCGGCTGCGCTGGGTGCCGCGCGGCGTCCGGTCACGAAGCACGAATACCAGCACGAGGCCGGCGAAGAAACCGAAGAGATGGGCGAAGTACGCGACCTGATCGCTCGCGACGTGACCAGGCAGGCGCAACGACGCGAACGCGTCCAGGAGCTGGATGACGATGAAGAAGCCGATCACGATGATCGCCGGCAGCTGCAGCACGGTGATGAAGATCCCCAGGAAGATCAGGGTCTTGACCCGCGCGCCCGGGAACAGCACGAGGTACGCGGCGAGGACCCCCGCGATGGCGCCTGAGGCGCCGAGCATCGGACCTGGCGACACGATCCCCTGACCGACGGCCGCGACGAACCCGCTCAGCAGGTAGAAGAGGAGGTACTGGCCGCTCCCGAGCCGCTCTTCGACGTTATCGCCGAACACCCAGAGATAGAGCATGTTGCCGATGATGTGCAGCCATCCGCCGTGCAGGAACATGTGGGTGACGAGCGGCACGAAGGTGTTCACCGACCACACCCCGCTCGCGAGGTCGGCTGTGAACCGGGACCAGTCGAACGCGTACCGGTCGTAGAACGTTTCGAGCGCGCCCGGGGTCCGCTGCAGGCTCACGATGTACAGCCACACCACGATGTTCACGAACAGCAGGAGCCGATTGACGATCGCCGGGCCGCGGGTCGGGTTGGAGTCTGAGAATGGGATCACCGGCTCAGGTCGGTCGCCGCGATCTTCGACCCACTGGCCGTGTACACGACGCGAAGCCCCTCGGACACGAAGAATGACGTCGGTGCTGGAAGGTCGCGGGGCAGGGCGAAGCGGGCGACCTCCCGGCCGTCGCGGGTCAGCTGCACGATCCGCCTGCCGGGCGCGTCGAGCAGATAGATGTTCCGCTGCGACTCCAACGCCTGGATCGCCGAGGCGCGCACGGGCTCGCCGACCCATTTGATCGCGAAGTCGACCTTCGTCGCTGTCGTGGCCAGACCGATCCGCTTGAACAGCCCGACATCGCCGGCCGTGGTGGTGACCCAGACGCTGCCGTCGATGGCCGCGGAGGTGATGCTGTTCGGTGCGAACGGCTGAGCGAGGACCGGGTCCGCCACGAGGAACTTGTCCTTGTCCCCTTCGTGCCGCCAGATCTGACCGGAGGCCGCATCGAGCACGTAGAGGTTGCCGGTGAAGCTCAGCAGGCGGGTCGCGCTCTTCCACTTATCGCTCCCCGGCAGAGCGACCTCGACCACCGTGTTGCCCTCCGCCTTCCAGACCTTGTTCTGATCGTCCAGTGCGAAGAGCGCGTTGTCGATGGCGGCCACGAGGATCGGCGACCCGACGCCGGCCTTCCCCTTCTGCATGACGGCTCCCGCGACCGTCGTGCCTGGCGGCTGTTCGAAGATGCGCCACAGCCGGCCGCTGCCGGGGTCGGTGGCATAGAGACCGAACTGCGTTTGGGCGAAGGTCCCGGCCTTCGCGCCCGCTGCCTGGGTACCAAGATCGATGAGCACATCGTTCACCCGATCCGACAGGGAATCGGCGCGCGCGCTGAGCGCGGCGATCTGCGATGCGTTCGCTCCTGGCGCGTTCAATGCGTCCTTGATATGTGCGCGGGCCGATTCGATCTTTTGGCGGGCGCGGTCCTCATCGGGGCTCGGTCTGCGGTCGAGGAAGGACTGCGCGGAGTCGAGATCGGTCTGGACCGCGAGGATCGCGAGGTTGTAGCTCGCGACCACATTGTTCGCCTGGAAGTCGCGCACGACGACTGCGCCGATGATCAGGGAGACGCCGAGCAGCGCCACCGCGAGGAGACTGATCAGCCGTTGGTTGCGCCTCCCCTGTTCGCGCGCTGTCTGCATCGGCCGGCCCAGGGTCGGCTTTCGGTGCGGCATCAGCTCGAGCCCGACGGCCACTCCCTTCGTGACCGCGCCGGCCGCCGGAGCGGTCATCGCCCCGACCGCCCGTCCGATCCGCGGTCGGCGACGCCAGAGCCAGTCGATGCGAGAGCGAATGGTCTCGGCGACGAGCACTTCCTCGGGTGGGCGATTCGGCTCAGGCGCCGACACGATCCGTGGAGCCGTGGTCATCGCGGGCGAGATCTCGATGAGCACCACGCTGTCGCTGCCGGTGCCGCCGGCTGCCACGAACTTTTCGTGGAGCGCTTCCGCGGCGGCCCGGGGATGGAGCGTCACCGCCGCGTTCAGCAACGCGTCGGCGCCAAGGGCCTCGATGGCCTGGCCACCCGCGAGGATGATCGTGTCGCCTGGCTCGACCGTCTGTTTCCAGACCGACGGCAGGAGGTCCGGGTCGCTGCCGAGGGACGCGGCGCGTCGGACCGTGGTCCGGTGCACGAAGTCCGCGAGCTCGTTCGGATCATCTCCGGGAAGGAAGAGTCGCGCCCGGCGGACCAGGAATATCTGGGCTTGTCCGATGTGGGCGGCATAGAGGTCGTTGTTCACGACGACCGCGCATGCGGCATGGAGCGTGACGCGCCCGCGCTGATCGCGCAGCTTCACCGCGGCGCGCCGATTCGCGTCACGCAGCGCCTTCCGCATGGCGACCTCGATACCTGCTGACAGGTCGTACTCGTATTCCTGCCGCGTGAGGTCCGCCACTTCCCGCGCGATCTCCGCGCCGGCCTTCCCCTGTGGAAGGACCTCGCACAGGAAGTAGAAGCGCCCCTTCGTGCGGAGAGTCGCGCCGAGCGCCGGCTCGCTGACGATGACGGCGTCGGACCCTGCCCGGATATCTGTGGTCGATCCGACCTTTGTGGAAAAGCCGGTCTGCCTCACCTGTGGGGCAGTTTAGGAGGCCGGCCGGAGGTCGATCGGGGGGCATGATCCTGTCCCGGCACCGCGCGGATGTGATCGAGGTCGCTGCCGGCGGCTCGGCGCGCGATCGCACCGAGCAGCTCGCTCTCCCGCAGTCGGATCTCGCCGGACCACGCGGCATCGGGCACGCGCACCACGAGCGTCCGGTCGGTGAGACCGACCGCGCTGGTGACGGCAGCATCGGCTCCCAGGATCTCGTGGGCCGCTGCCGGCCATGCATCGACCGCGGACACCCGTGCGACGTCGCGGTCGATGCCGAGCTTCCGCAGAGCGCGGTCGATGGCTCCACCGATCGGCCTCACGCGATGTCACCGTCGCTGACCCGCAGGATCTCAGCCTGGTCCACGAGCTGCGCGGGCACGCCCGCCTCGAATGCTGCCGTGAGCAGGGTCTGCGCGCCATCGGGCAGGGCTTCGACGAGGGCGTTGCGTCGCTGGGGGTCGAGCTCGCTGAGGACGTCGTCGAGCAGGAACACCGGTAGCTCTCCGATGCGAGCCTGGATCCAGGCCGCCTCGGCGAGCTTGAGTGACAGGACCGCGCTCCGCTGCTCGCCGCGCGAGGCGAATGTCGGCAGCGACCGTCCGAGCGCGCTGACGGCGAGATCCTCGCGATGCGGGCCGACGAGCGTCGTGCCCTGCCAGAGCTCGCGCTCGCGCTTCTGCTCGAGGAGCGCGCGGTACGCCTCGGAACGCTCGGCGACCGTGTCGCCTTCGACCTGCGCCGCATAGGCGAGCGAGAGAGAGTCCGCGCCGCTGAATCGCGTTGCCGCGGCGCGGAACGGTGCGACCAGACCGCGGACCGCCTCGAGCCGGCGCAAAGAGATCGATGCGGCGAGCCTGATGAGCTCGCTATCCCAAAAGGTCAGCTCCATCGACTGCGGCTGCGCCGGGGCGGGCCGGCCGTCGGCCCGGAACGCCCGCAGCAGTGAGTTCCGCTGCTCGAGGACCCGTTGGTACTCACGCAGCTCCGTCCGGTGCCGGCGCTGGACCTGACCGACCATCGCGTCCAGATACCGGCGTCGGGCACTGGGCGCCTCGGCCAGAAGTTGGACGTCCTCGGGAAAGAACGAGACGACGGCGAGCTCGCCGATGGCCTCGTCGGCCCGCTTTCCGGCGCCATCGAGGAGATACCGGCGGGGACGCCGGCGCTCGCCTTCCGGTGGGGAGAACAGGACGACGTCCACGGTCCGCGCGTCATCGACACGCTCGACCCGTGCCGACACGCGTCCGGTGTTCGCTCCCCACCGCACGAGCTCGGCGTCATCACGCGCCCGGGGTGAGTCACCCCGGGCGATGAGGTGGATCGCCTCGAGGACGTTCGTCTTGCCGGCACCATTGCGGCCCACCAGGGCGGTGACGCCGGAAGACAGCACGCGCTCGGTCCGGGCGTAGCTCCGGAAGTCCTCGAGCAGGAGCCGAGCTACGCGCATCTAGGAAGGTATGCGGAGCGGCATCACCACGTGGAGGTAGGTGTCGTCGCCCACGATGCGTACGACCCCGGGTGCCAGCGGACCGCCGAGCTCGAGTGCGATCTCGGACGAGGTCAGACTGCCGAGCGCGTCCGCGACGAACCGCGAATTGAACGCGATGGCCGTGGCGGCGCCTTCCACCGATGCGTCGACGCGCGACGTGTTGTCGCCCACCTCGGCCGCGGTGGCGCTGATCGTGAGCGGGACCTCATTCGCGGGGTCGACCTGGAACCGCACGATGTTCGCGGCGTCGCGCGCGAAGTACGACGCGAGCTTTGTCGCTTTCAGCAGCTCGTCACGCGACACCGTCACCTTGGTCGTGTGACTGGTCGGGATGACCTGGCGGTAATTCGGGAATTGCCCTTCGATGATCCGTGATACGAGATCGGCTTCTTCGGTGTGGAAGATGACCTGGCTTCCGTTCGGTGTCACGAGGATGTCCACCGGTGCGTCCGAGTCGTCGACGATGCGCGCCACCTCGAACAGGCTGCGGGCTGGCACGATGATCTCGACCTTCGGCTCGACCTTGACGATCAGTGGCGCGCGACGGACCGACAGCCGATATGGATCCGCGGCCGCCATCGTGACCTCGTTGCCCTCGAACGTCGTGAGCACCCCGGTGAGGACCGGACGGGAGTCGTCTGTGGCGGCGACGAATGCGACCTCGTTGATCATGCGGCGCAGGACACCCTGGGACATCCGGGTCGTGGGCTTGTCGGGGATCGCCGGGATGATCGGGAACTCCTCCGCGTCGAGGCCCTTCATGTTCGCCTCGGTGGTCGCGCTCTTGAGATGCACGGTCTTGGTACGAACGTTCAGCGCGATCTCGATGGGGCCGGCGGGCAGCGAATTCACGAAGTCAGTGAAGAGCTTGGCCGGCACGGTGATCGCGCCCTCGTCCTCGATCTTGGCCGGGACCCAGCAGTTCACCCCGATCTCGAGATTCGTGGCGGTGAGCTTGAGCCTGCCACCGTCGGTCTTGAGGAGCACGTTCCCCAAGATCGGAAGGGTTCCTCTTGTCGAGACCCCGCGGCCCACGATCGAAAGACCGCGTGCGAGGTTCTCTTGTAAGCAGCTGACCTTCACCCAGTCC
>JANLWM010000152.1:0-13278 GCA_031364525.1 Chloroflexota bacterium
TCGTGGTTAAAACCCCCACACGCCTCCCAGAGGGCGCGGCCCCGGGCCTGTAAACACTGACGCGCGCCCTTTGGCCCCCGCTTCTTGCAATCACGCCAGCGGTGGACCGCCGCCTGTCACTTCCTGCCTTTGCCGGTGTCCTTGCTGTCCTTGCCATCCTTGACGTCCTTGACGGCGTCCCTAACGGCGTCCTTGCCCGAAATCACTTCCGGGATATTCACCCCGGGCAGAACCGGGTCATGGACCTGTGTCGCATTCCTCGCCGCATCGTCGGCTGCCTTCTTCGCGGCGTCGTCGGCTGCTTTCTTCTTTGCCGCGTCCTCGGCGGCCTTCTTTGCCGCTTCATCAGCGGCCTTCTTCGCGTCGTCGGCCGCTTTTCTAGCCGCGTCGGCTGCCTTCCTGGCTTCGTCGGCCTTCTTTGCTTCATCGGCCTTCCTCGCCTCGTCGGCCTGCTTCGCGGCTTCTTCAGCTTGTTTCGCGGCTTCTTCAGCCTGCTTCGCGGCCGCTTCCTTCGCCTTGGCATCGTCGTTTGTCGCCTTGGTCGCGGCGTCCGACGTGCTCGAGGTGCTGGTTTCCGTGTTGCCGCTATTCGAGTCGGTCGAGCTCGTCGAACCCTTGTTGCTCTTCTCGATCTCGGCAGCCTTCGTCTGATCATCAGTCGTGGGGGTCGGAAGGATCTCGCCCACCTTTGGCGCCTTCACATCGCTGATCTTCTTCAGGTTCACCGTGGTGTCGTCGCTGCTGCCGACGCCTCTCGATCCCTTGAGGTTCTTGATCTCGACACCAGTGACCTTCGTTTCAGATGGCTTGACCATCTCGCTGACCTCGACGGCCTTCTTGCCCTTTTCTTCGACCTTCGTCGTCACCTGGACCTCTTCGCTCTTGCTCGTGTTCTGGAAGTGGGTCCCGATGTCGCCGTCGGGGACGTTCGGCAGCGTGACGACGAGCTTCCCGTCCACGACCTCGACCTGCGCGCCCGGCGTCTGCACGATCTTCTTGCCGTCCTTCGTGATGCCGTTCGCGCGGCCGAGGGTGTCCACGACGAGCGTGTTCATGTCACCGACGGTGACCGTCACCTTGCGCTCAGGCTCGGGGGCCTGCTTCGGAGGGGTCGGGGCCTCGCCCTTCTTCGCACTGGTGGTGAGCCCGGGCGTAACGGCGACCGTGGCCGTGCCGGCCGGGTCGCTCGCTGCGACGTTCCCTTCTGTCGTGGTGACCGTCGTCGTTTGGTCGGCCTCGACGCCGACGGTGAACGAGGTGCCACGCACCGACGCTGTCGCCGAGGTGGTGCGGACCTCGTACTTCGACCCGCCCTGCACGAGGTGCGTGACGACATGCCAGGTCGAGCCGAGGTTCTGTTGCATCTGGATGACGGTGCTGCCGTCGGGGTTCCCGTGGGCGGTCTGGATCGCGAGCTCGGAGCTCGGCTCGATCTCGACCGTGGAACCCTCGAAGTACGTCAGGACCGCGCGGGCGTCCGAACCGGTCCGGATCGTGTCGCCGGGCCCAAGGATCGCGCCATCGTCGGCTGCGGTGAAGTCACCCGTCGCGCCGCGGCGGATCTGGACCTGGCCGCTGATGATGGTCAGGGTCGTGGACGCGCCGAGCGCGATGCGCTGGCTCTTCGGGGTGAAGACCCCCGTCGCCCCGAGGGCGCTGGCCAACACGAACGCAAGCCCGACGGCGCCGACAAGGACGCGAGATCGGCTACGCAACATCCACCCCTGTACTACGCCTGCTCCCCGAGATCAGACGTCCTGCGGCGGCGACTTGTCCGCCGGACGGCATAACGGGAATGATGCGGACTTCGTCCTGCCCCGAACGGCCGTTTGCGTATCGAACAGGTGGCAGCCTGCCTGCTAGGCGTACCGCCGAGGTCAGTCCCGGGGCGGTGTGTACTCCGAAAGGACGACCAGGAACGGTCGGCTCCGTCCGGGCTGCACGGTCAGCGGCTCCGGAAGACCGGCCTTCGCGAACACTGGGACCCGCAGTCCGTGGAGCCGCTCTGTCCGGCGCTCCCACTCGGTCCCGCAGACCGGACAGCTGAATCGGCCGGCGATCAGCCCGTCCCCATGCTTCAACAGGAGCTTCGCGCAGCATCGCTCGACGTTCGGCTCGTGCCCATCCTGTGCGGCGAGATACGGGAAGGTCGCGGACGGTCCGGTCCGCTCCCGCCGGACGAAAGCCCGTCCATCGATACGCTTGTATGCCTGCTCGCCCGCCTTCTCCCACGCGGTCGCGCATTCCGGACAGGCGAAGCGGGCTCCGGAGGCGTAGAAGCCGCCCCACTCGATGATCCAGTCTTCGCAGCAGTCCGCCAGGATCACGCGATCCATCGGAGCACCGCCTTCTGCGCATGGAGGCGATTCTCCGCCTGATCGAACACCGCGCTGTGTGCTCCATCGATCACTTCGTCTGTGATCTCCTCACCGCGATGGGCCGGGAGGTCGTGGAGCACGATGGCGTCGGGCTTCGCGCCGGACAACAGGGCAGTGTTCACCTGGAATCCGTGGAAGGCGCGGCGGCGGCGTTCGTATTCCTGCTCCTGACCCATGCTCGTCCAGACATCGGTGTACACCACATCGGCACCCCGGACGGCCGCCGCAGGATCATTGCCGTACGAAATGGTGGCGCCGCTCGATCGTGCGGCCTCCGCGGCGAGCTCACGGTACCGCGGAAGCGGCTCGAAGCCGTCGGGTGAGGCGATCCGCAGGGTCATCCCGGTCTTTGCGGCGCCGAGCATGAGCGAGTGGGCGACATTGTTCCCGTCGCCGATGTACGCCGCGATGACCTTCCGCAGATCGCCCTTCCGCTCCCTGATGGTGAAGATGTCGGCCAGCCCCTGACACGGGTGGCTCAGATCCGACAGGCCGTTGATGACCGGCACGGACGAATACTTCGCGAACTCTTCGAGCGTTTCGTGTGAGTTGGTGCGGAGCACGACGATGTCGACGTACCGGCTCACGACGCGCGCGACATCGGAGACGCTCTCCCTGCGGCCGAGACCGACCTCCTGCGGCGAGAGGTACGAGCTGTGTCCCCCGAGATCACGCATCGCGACGTCGAAGCTGAGCCGGGTCCGGAGGCTCGGCTTCTCGAAGATCATCGCGAGCGCCCTGCCGCGAAGGGGCGCATCGGCCGGGACCGGCTCCCGTTTGAGCGCGTCCGCGTCGTCGAGCAGCGCCGTGATCTCCGCCGTCGTGAGGTCCGCGATCGAGAGGAAGTGGCGGACGTGCGTTGCGACCGACGTCACCGTACGGCTCGGAGGCGAGGGCGCTGCTCGCCAAGCAGCGCAGTGAGGGCGACCGCAAGGCGCGAGCTGTCGTGACGGATGGTGTCCTGCTTGTTCCAGAGCTCGCGCGGCCCGCTCCACTTGTCGATGACCGGGGCCTTCGCGACCCGCACCCCGAGCGCCTCGACGCGGGCCAGCTCCTCGCTCGTGGGATCGAGATACTGCATCCCCTGCTCGGCGTGATGGTCCCTGAGGTGAGCCGGCGGCGGATCGTCATTGATGAGCGCGATGTCCAGTCCCGTGCCGCCGAGGTAGTCGAGGACCGTCGCCACGTGACCCGAGAGGCTCACACCGTCGGTCTGCCCGGGCTGCGTCGTGGTGTTCGCGATGTAGACGACGAGCCCTCGGGCCTCGCTGATCGTCCGAGCGATCTCAGGGACCAGCAGGCAGGCGGCGACCGTCGTGTAGAGCGAGCCCGGGCCGAGGGTGATGAGATCGGCCGCCTCGATCGCCTCGCACGTTCCGGCGGCGGCCCTCACATCAGCGTCGCGCAGAAAGATGCGCTCGATCGGCGCTTTGCCGGTCGCGCGAACGTTGACTTCCTCTTCCACCACCGTGCCGTCCGTGAGCTTGGCACACAGGTGCGTGTTGTACAGCGTCACCGGGAGCACGGTGCCGCGGATCTGGAGCAGCCGCGCCGCCTCCTCCACCGCGCGGAGGAACGACCCTTCCTGCTGCGCAAGCGCGGCGAGGAACAGGTTGCCGAACGCCATTCCGTTCAGCTCATTGCTCTTCTCCGTCTCGAACCGGTGGCTGAACAGGCGGCGGAGCACCGGGTCACCTTCCGCAAGCACCGCGAGCGCGTTCCGGATGTCGCCCGGTGCAGGCACGTCGAGCGCCACGCGGACCTTGCCCGTCGACCTGCCCGAATCCGTTACCGCAATGATCCCGGTGATGTCGTCGGTGTGCGCGCGCATGCCCGACATGACGGTGGGCGCGCCGAGGCCCCCGCCCAGACAGACGACCTTCAGCGACTTCGACACGCCGGGATTTTCGCAGGTATGCGAACGCGATACGCGTATGCACGTCGTCACCCGTCAGGGTGATGTGCTCCAGGCCCGCGCACCGCCATGCTCACCACTCATGCGAATGCGGTTCCTCCGATCAGCGATCCGCGATGCCGCCCCGTGGCTGGCTGTCACCGCCATCATCGGCAGCGTTGACTACGTCACGCCACCTACATACGCATTCGCCTCGATCTACTTCATCCCGATCTTCCCTGCCGCGTGGCGCTCCCGAGCGGCAGGCTTCATCGTCGCCGCCGCATCGAGCTTCGCCTGGATCTACAGCGATTACATCCAGCGGCCCGTCTCGGACGAGGCAGCCCAAACCTGGAATTACTCGACGCGCATCATCGTCTTCATCCTGGCCGTCTTCCTGGCGTCCACGCTGCAGCGCGAGCAGGCCCGGATCGCCGATCTGGACCGCCAACGGCGGAGCCTGTTGACGCTGGTCGAGCATGAGGTTCCTGGTCCGCTCCGCGAGCTCGCGACGGAGCTCCGCGAGATGGCCGGTGTCGATGCCGAGCAGTCGGATCGTCTCGCCAAGCGCGCGGAGCAGCTCCTGTTCCTTTCGAACGACCTCGCCTCCCTCGGGGAGCTCGAGGCCGGAACGCTTCGGCTCCACAAGCGAGCAACGAACGTCGTTGACATCGTCCACGAGCTGCGCACCGGGGCGGCGCAGGGTCGTCACGTCCTGCTGACGGTGCCGGTGGCGCCGCTTCGCGCGAACGTCGACCCGGACCGGCTGCGCCAGGCGCTCGACGCGATGCTCCGCGAGGTGGGCTCGACCGGCGACACCGTCAGCGTCGATTGCCGGACGGACAAGGGAAGCGTCTCCATCTCGATCTCGAGCGCCACGATGACCTTGCCGGCGACAGGCGCGCAGCTCGTCCGCGGCGACGATTCCTCGGTCGGCGCGCGCACGCAGCTCGCTCGCGTGCTGCTCGCGGCGCACGGCGGCACGCTCTCGAGCGTCCGCGAGTCCATGGGCCGCGGTCAGCGTCTCATCGCGCGCCTGCCTATCTAATGAAGTTGCCGCCTTCGGACGGCGACTACCAGGACGCGGAAACCACGGCTAATCTCCATTGCAGTGCGACGTCATATGCCATCTTGGGCAGTCCAGTTCGCGGTCGGCTTGGCGCTGGTCCTGGTGGCCGTCGCCCTGTTCGCGGCCCTGCTTGGCGCCGCGGTCCGCGGGCCGACCGCGTTCTTCGACGAGCTGGGCAAGAGCGTCGCGCGCCTCGCACCGCAGGCCCAGCCGGATGTCCGCGATGACGCCCAGCTGAAAGCGGTCATCCGGTCGATGCCGGACGGGAAGCTGCGGGTCGGGTCGGTCGTCGAGGACAAGGACCAGGTGGTGTTCACCATCAGCGCGCCCCGGGCCGCGGTCCACGCCCTGGTGAAGCCCGGCGACGAGCTCCGGATCGGGCGGGACGGGACCGTCGAGGTCGTCCCGACCGGCATCCCGGGGGTCCTCGATCAGCTTCGACGGAGCGTCGAGGATCTCAAGAAACGGTTCTTTGGGCCGTAACGAACAAAACGGGCGCCCGCCCCGAACAATGGGGGGACGCCCGATCTGGCCGAAGAAAAGGAAGCTGGTCTAGCTGGCGCGCTTGAGGGACGAGGTGTGCGACCGGATCGCGGCGGTCTGCCGGGCGAGGAGCTCGCCGCGCCAGGCCTTGCGGCGGTCGAGAGCCTCGGTGTAGCCGTGGTCGTAGGAGCGGACCGCAAGGAAGCCGACAACGACGATGCCGAGGGCGGTCCCGAGCATCATTCCGAGAGCGAAAACGAGCATTTTGTTCTGCCTTTCCGCGCTCCTGGCGCGCGGTCCGTTATTCCTGACGGACACGAATGCATGGGTCGTGCCACGCCGCTTCGCGCGTGGACGCCGGAACGTGGCAGCATGACGGCGTCGATACCGCTGTCGCAGTTGAGGCCCGTGCTGTCCGGAAACGTTTCGGCGAGGTAACAGCGCTCGACGGAGTGAGCCTCTCGATCCCCACCGGGCAGATCTACGGGCTGCTCGGCCCGAACGGCTCCGGCAAGACGACCCTCATCCGCGCGCTTGCGGGCCTCGTGCGGCCAGACGAGGGCGAGCTCCTAATCTTTGGCAAGACGCCGCGGGAAGCGGTCGCGGCGTCCGCGGTCGGATACATGACCCAGGCCCCGGCGCTCTACGCGGATCTCTCGGTAGAGGAGAACCTCCGGTTCTTCGGTGCGCTCGCGGACGTGCGCGACGGCCACGACATCGGGGGCCGCGTCGACGATGCCCTGCGCCGCGTTGACCTGCTCGACCGGCGCGGATCCATCGTCGGGACGCTGTCGGGCGGCATGCGGACGCGGGTGTCGCTCGCCGCGACGCTCTTGCACGCGCCGCGGCTGCTGCTGCTCGACGAGCCGACCGTGGGGGTCGATCCGGCCCTGCGCCGCGACTTCTGGCAGCATTTCCGCTCGCTCGCGAGCACCGGCGTCACGATCCTGGTGTCGAGCCACGTGATGGATGAGGCCTCGCGCTGCGATCGGCTCGGCCTCATTCGCGCCGGACGCCTCCTCGCAGAGGGCAGCGCGGCAGAGTTGATGACCCGAGCCGGCACCGCGGACCTAGAGTCAGCGTTCCTCGGTCTGTCCGAGGCGACGGCGTGAGCCTCCGACGCATCGGCGCCGTGGCGGCGCGCATCGTGAAGCAGTTCCGGCGAGACCACCGGTCGCTCGGTCTCCTCTTCGTCGCCCCGATCCTGGTGCTCACGCTCGTCGGCGCGCTCTGGGGCACGCCGTCGACGACCACGGTCCGCGTGACCGTCGCGGGTGATGTCGACCCGCAGCTCTACGCCGCGCTCCAGGGAACGAAGCTCGATCTGAAGGCGCTCGACCACGATGCGGCGATCGAGGCGCTCCGGTCCGGGCAGACCGACGCGGTGATCGAGTTCGATCAGGTCGGCGCGGTGGTGACGCTCGAAGGCTCGGACCCGGCGCGAACGGGCGCGATCGTCGGCTCGGTCCAGGGTGCGCTCACGGATCTCATCATCGGCGCGCCGCTCGCGTCAGCGGTGAAGGTCAACTATCTCTACGGCGGCCCGGCATACACGCTGCTCGACTACCTCGCGCCGGTGCTCATCGCGGTGTTCGCGTTCTTCTTCATCTTCCTGCTGTCGACGGTGTCGTTCCTACGGGAGCGCACGAGCGGGACCCTCGAACGGCTGCTCGCGACGCCGCTGACCCGGGCCGAGCTGGTGCTCGGGTACCTCGGCGGCTTCGCGCTGTTCGCGCTCGTGCAGGCCCTCGTCATCCTCGCCTACACCGTCCTCGTGCTGAAGGTGCAGTACCGCGGGAACTTCGCCACCATCTTCATCGTCGAGGCCGTGCTGGTCGTCGGCGCCGTGTCGCTCGGTCTCGCGATCTCGGCCTTTGCGCGGAACGAGCTGCAGGCGGTCCAGTTCGTGCCGCTCGTGCTGCTCCCCCAGGTCTTCCTCTCCGGGCTGCTCGTGCCGGTCGAGCAGCTCAACGACGTCCTGCGGCCGATCTCGGCGCTCCTGCCGCTCACGTACGCCAATGAGGCACTGCGGTCGGTGATGGTCAAGGGCTACGCCCTGTCGGATCCGCTCATCCTCCGGGACATCGGCATCCTTGCCGCCTTCGCTCTCGTCATGGCCGTGGCGGCGGTCGCTTCCATCCGCCGCGAGGTCGCCTGACTCCCCCATTCAGGGGACGCCGCATCAGCAGGGCTGGGTAGACTGACCAGAGCTTGAGGAATGAGTACGGACCCCGCGGGGTCCCGGTCCGCCGTGGCGGTCCGCCGCATACAGCAATACGTGGCCGCGCCGTTGGCGCGGCCTTTTTGTTGCCGTCGCGGGTCTCGGACCCAGGCGAATAGGACCAGGAGGGATCGCATGCGACTCTCGCTCATGCCCAAGAAGAGCATCTTCTTCACGCTGTTCAGCCAGCACGCCCAGAACGCGCTCGAGGCCACGCAAGCCCTCGAGAAGCTCCTCTCCGACTTCACCGACGTCGACAACAAGGCCCGCGACATCCACGCCATCGAGCATTACGGCGACAAGCTGACGCACCAGATCATGCAGGAGCTCAACGGCACCTTCGTGACACCCCTCGACCGTGAAGACATCGTCGGGCTCGCCTCGCGACTCGACGACGTCACGGATGTGTGCCACGACGTGGCCGAGATGGTGGTCCTGTACAAGGTCCGCAGCATCCGTCCGCTCGCGGTGCAGCAGGCGAAGGTCCTTGTCGCTGCCGCCGAGCACCTCGTGACGGCACTCAAGGATCTGGAGAAGCTCGAGGGCCTTGAGCCTCACTGGATCAAGATCCACACCCTCGAGAACGAGGGCGACCAGCTCTTCAGGACCGCCGTCGGCGACCTGTTCGCTCAGACGACCGATCCGATCGAGATCATCAAGTGGAAGGACCTGCACGGCCTCATCGAGGTCGCCATCGACCGGTGCGAGGATGTCGCCAACATCGTCGAGACCATCGTGGTGAAGCACAAGTAATGGAATCAGGCACGGTGATCGTCATCGCGGTCGTCGTCCTTGGGCTGATCTTCGAATTCGTCAATGGCTTCCACGACGCGGCGAACGCGATCGCGACGGTCGTCGCCACCCGCGTCCTGACGCCGCTCCAGGCGCTGCTCATGGCGGGCACCCTGAACCTCGTCGGCGCGCTCGCCGGCACGGCTGTCGCCGTGACGATCGCGAAGGGCATCGTCGACAGTACCAAGGTCACACAGGATCTCGTCCTCGCGGCCCTCATCGCCGCGATCGCGTGGGATCTCATCACGTTCTATGCGGCCCTTCCGACCTCCTCGAGCCACGCCCTCATCTTCGGGATGATCGGCGCGGCAGTCTCGGTCCACGGATGGGGCGTCGTCATCGTTCCCGGACTCGAAAAGACGAGCGCCGCGATCGTGGTCTCTCCCACCACGACCTTCGTCGTCGGCTACCTGCTCATGCTCGGCCTGTACTGGGTCCTCAAGGACGTCTCCTACACGTTCGTCAACCGATTCTTCGGCAAGGCCCAGATCCTTTCGAGCGCCTGGATGGCGTTCACCCACGGCGGCAACGACGGCCAGAAGACGATGGGCATCATCTCGCTCGCCCTGTTCGGGGGCGGCTTCGTCGCGAAGTCGGGGGACATCCCGGATTGGGTGAAGATCGCGTGCGCCCTCGCGATCGCCCTTGGGACGTTCACCGGTGGATTCCGGATCATCAAGACCATGGGCATGCGCATCACGCTGCTCAAGCCGATCAATGGATTCGCGGCCGAGACCACCGCCGGCGCGGTCATCGAGATCGCCACGAGACTCGGCATCCCGATCTCGACGACCCACGCGATCTCCGGATCGATCCTCGGCGTCGGCGCCACGCGACGTCTCTCGGCGGTCCGCTGGGGTATCGCCGGGCGGATCGTGTCCGCCTGGGTCCTCACGATCCCGGGTTGCTTCATCTTCGGTTGGGCCGCCGCGTCGATCATGCGAGCGATCGGGATCCACGTCTGATCCCCAACTGAGCCGGACCGCGCGGGACGGCTGCGGCCGTCCCGTTACGTCGGCGCGGCGTCGGAAAGGGGCACCGGACCCAGAAGCACGAGCCCGAGGATGCCCGCTGTGAACAGGAGCGAGCCGCCCACCCAGAAGAGCGGCTCCACCCCGAACCGGTCAACGACCACCGCACCGATCGCGAGCGAGGCCAGGCGGAACGCGCTCCAGTCGGCGTCCAGCAGGGTGAACACGCGGCCCCGCATGGAGTCGGGGATCGCACCCTGGATCGTGGTGCTGAAGACCACCATGCCGGTCGACGTGTTCAGGCCGTAGATGAACAGGATCACGAGCGCGACGGGCAAGGGTGTGAAGACCGCGATGAGCACGTCACCCGCGCCGCGGATCAGGTAGGGCACGAAGAGCCAGCGCGCGGTGCGGTAGTCGCGAGCGAGGGTGTTCGGGATGAACGGCCCGAGCAGCGCTCCGGCGCCGATCGCGGCGATGAGCCACGCGAAGCCCGCGGGCGGCTGGTGGAGGTGACGCTCGGAAAGCACCACGAGCATCGCGCCAGTGGCGCCGACGGCGAAAGACGCCAGTGACTGCACGACGAGCAGCCGGCTGACGAAGAAGTCGCGGCGGGCGTATTCCAGTCCGGCGCGAGCGTCGGCGACGTACGAGCCGAGGCCGCGCTTCGTTCCCGGATCGAGCTGACCGGCGTGGCCCGGGATGCGCAGCCTCGAAATGAGAGCCGCTGACACGACGAAGGTGGCCGCGTTCAAGCCGAACGCCGCAGCAGTGCCGACGAGTGCGATGATCCCGCCGGCGATCGAAGCGGCCAGGATCTGCACGAGCCGTCCGGTCGACCAGGACACCGAGTTGGCGGCCAGGCGCTGAGCGGGCGTGGTCAGAACGGGGATGACCGCGTTGATCGTGGGGTTGAAGAAGACGCTTGCCGCCGACAGCCCGGCGGCGACCACGTACGCGTGCCACACCCCCTGCGGCCACACGAGCGAGAGCGCAAGGGCGGCCCGGACGAGATCGGATCCGATGAGGATGCCCTTCCGGCCGAAGCGGTCGATGATCACGCCCGCGATCGGTCCGAGCACCAGGACCGGGACCACCTCGACCGCGACGAGGCCGGCGACCGCAAGGCCCTGCCCCGAGAGCTGGAATACGAGCACGACCAGCGCGACGTAGTGGAGCGTGTCGCCGAAGCTGGAGCCGAGCTGCCCGAGCCACAGCGGGAAGTAGGTGGGACTGCGGACGACCTCGCGGTACGCGGACAGGGCGCCTAGGACACGGGCCACGATCAGCTCGCCGGTGCGAGGCCCGCGAGCTCCGGGATCCGGAACAGCTCGTTCAGGGATCCGATGACATGATCGGGGACCGCGTCCCCGATCGCCGCCTCGGCTGACGCGAGATCGGTCAGCCCGGTCGTGATGAGCACACCGGTGGCGCCGACCTTGTGGGCCGCGACGATGTCGTACTCGGTGGCGTCCCCAACGACGATGACCGGCCCGCTGTCCGGGCCCGCGCGACGGATCGCCTCTTGAAAGAGAAACGGCTCGGGCTTGCCGATGCAGAGCGCCTCCTGACCGGTGGCGACCTCGAGGGCCTTCACGATGCTGCCCGCGCCCGGCAGAAGCCGGCCCTCGACGGGGTACGCGCGGTCCTTGTTCGAGGCGATGAACCGGGCGCCGCCGAGCACGGCCCGCTGCGCTTCAGCCAGACGGGCGTAGGTGAGGTGCAGGTCGAGCCCCACCACGACCGTGTCGGGCACCGGTGGCAGCTCGAGATGCGTGAGGTACTCGCGCATGGCACCCGCGTCGACACCGTCGGCCGCCGCGTCCGGCGGCGGATGCGCGCCGGGCAGCTCCGCCGCGGAGCGCACGCTGATCCCCACCGCGCGGATCTCGTTCCGCAGGCCGTCCGCGCCCACGACGAAGACGTCCTGCGGGCGCGGCTGGATCCGCGCGAGGTAATGTGCCGTCGCGTATGCGCTCGTGACGACATGCTCCTCGTCCCCGCCGAGCCCCAGGCGGGTCAGGCGCTTCACGTAATCGGCGCGCGAGGAGGTGGAGTTATTCGTCGCGAAGAACACCCGCCAGCCCGCGGCGCGAAGCCGCTCAAGGGTCTCGCGCGCGTGGGGCATCACGACGTTGCCGCGATAGAGGACGCCATCCATGTCGAAGATCGCGATGGGCATCAAAGCGCTGCTTTGTACAACGCCTCGATATCGGGCTGCGTCGTGGTGCGGGGATTCACCAGGATGTTCCCGGAGAGCATCGCGTCCTTCGCCATGTTCGGGATGGCGCCCTGATCGACCCCGAGCGGTCCGAGATGCATCGGGATCCCGATGGTCTCGTTCAACCGGAAGACGTGCTCGACGGCGGCCTTCGCGTCCTTCGTGGCGCCGAGCGCCTCGGCAACGGCGGCGTAGCGATCCGGCGCCGCTGAGCGGTTGAAGTCCATGACGTGCGGCAGCAACACCGCGACCGAGGTGCCATGCGCGACGTGGCACCAGCCGCCGAGCGGGAGGGCCATCGCGTGCACGTTGCCAAGCCGGGTGTTGCTGAAGGCGAGGCTCGCGGTGACGACCGCGCGCATCATCGCCTCGCGCGCGTCGATGTCCTTGCCGTCCTTCACCGCGCGCGGCAACGCCCATGCGGCATCACGGATCGCTTCGAGGGCCAGGAGCTCCGTCATCCGATACGAGTTCTTCGAAGTGAACGACTCGATCGCGTGGACGAGCGTGTCCATGCCGGTGATCGCCGTGAGGAACGGCGGCAGGCCGATCGTCAGCTCGGGATCCTCGAGCGCGAAGAGCGCGGTCGCGTTGGGGCTGATGATGACGAGCTTCTTGTGCTGGTCGGGGTCCGCGATGACCGAGTTGATCGTGAGCTCAGCGCCGGTGCCGGCCGTGGTCGGAATGGCGACGACCGGCGCGGCCATCTTCGGCACCTTGTCGATGCCGATGTAGTCGAGCACGGTGCCGCCATTCGACAACAGGACCGCGGCCATCTTCGCCGTATCGATCGAGGAGCCGCCGCCCACCGCGACGAACGCGTCGGCGCCGACCTCCTTCGCGCGCTCGTACGCGCGCTGGACCTCGGCCACTCCGGGATCGGGCACGACCTCGTCGTAGATCTCGTAGGCGATGCCCGCCTCGCGGAGCTTCTCCGCAAGCGGCTCGACAAGGCCGGCTTTGACGACACCGGGGTCCGTGACGACGAGGACCTTCTTCGCTCCGACCTGGCGAAGCGGGTCGGCGAGGGTCAGCGCGACGCCGCGGCCGAATTGGATCCGCGTGGGGATGCGAAAGGTGTCGATGCGTCCGGGCACGCCGGGAGCGTAGCCTCGGCGGGTGACGGATGCCACGCCGCTGCTGGAGCTCGGCTCGCTCCTGTTGGCCGCGGCGCTGCTCGGCGCCGTGGCGCGGCGACTCGGGTTGCCGGCGATCATCGCGTCCCTGCTCGTCGGGCTCGCCGCCGGCC
>JANLWM010000158.1:0-7848 GCA_031364525.1 Chloroflexota bacterium
CGACTGGGCCGGGCTCCTCGAGAAGCTCAACAAGGTCCACGCGCCGACGCCCGAGGGCATGCGGGCGGAATATGAGGAATGGACGGAGCGGGCGCGCTCGTTCCTTCGGGACACCGGGCTCGTCACGCTGCCGAAGGGCGAGCGCTGCACGGTCGAGCCCTCGCCGCCGTTCCAGCGGCCGATCCTCGCGGTCGCGTCATACAGCCGGCCGCCGGCGTTCACCGACTCGCTCGCGGGTCACTTCTTCGTCCCGTATCCGCCGGACAACACCTCGCCGGAGGAGATCCAGAAGCGGCTTGAAGGGAACTGCAGCGCCGGGATCCCGACGACCGCAGTCCACGAGGCGTACCCCGGGCACCACTGGCACCTCGTCATGGCGCACGCCAACCCATCCAAGCTCCGACAGGTCTTCAGCACGTCCTACTTCTCAGAGGGCTGGGCGCTCTACGCCGAGCGCGTCATGCGCGAGCAGGGATTCTTCGCCGATCCGAAGCACCAGCTCTACCAGTACGAGGCGACGATCTTCCGCGCGGCGCGGATCATCGTGGACACGAGCCTGCACCTCGGCGAGATGACGTTCGACGAAGCGGTCCGCTTCATGGTCGAGAAGGGGAACCTCACCGAGCCCAATGCGCGCGCCGAGGTCGGCCGCTACTGCTCCTGGCCGACGCAGGCGTCGTCGTATCTCACCGGGATGCTCGAGATCGTCGATGTGCGGACCCGCTGGCTCACCAAGCACGGGAAGAGCGGGGTGCCCGCGCTCCGCGAGTTCCACGACAAGCTCACCGGGAGCGGCGCGATGCCGACGAGCCTGGCGGAGCGCGCGCTCGCGATCTAGATCCGCGCCGCGCCGCATCCCACGACCGCGCGCCCTGACGCCTGACGCCCAACGCCGGTCGGTCTTGAGCACGTTGACGTAGGGGTGTACGCTGCGCGCGGCTGGCCGCGCGACAGAACCGAATGCCCACCGTCGCGGCGGCGAAGGAGGCTTCCATGCCGCGCTCTATCTGGAAAGGCTCGATGCAGTTCGGGATGGTGAACATCCCGGTCGCCCTCTACGTCGCGACCGAGACCACCTCGAAGGTGTCCTTCAACCTGCTCTGCCCCGACCACAAGACCCGCATCAAGAACAAGCGCTGGTGCCCGGTCGGCGAGCACGAGGTCGCCGCCGTCGAGAAGGGCTACGAGTACGAGAAGGGGCAGTACGTCATCTTCGACGACGATGACCTTGAGAAGCTCCCGCTCAAGTCCAGCCGCTCGATCGAGATCTCCGGTTTCATCAAGAACGAAGAGCTGCCGGGAGAGCTCTACTTCCAGAACGCGTATTACCTCGAGCCGGACAAGGGTGCCCAGAAGCCGTACGCGCTGCTGATGAAGACCCTCGAGAAGACCGGCCGGGTCGCGATCGCGAAGTTCGCCCTGCGCGAGCGCGAGCGCCTGGTGTCGATGCGAGCCCATGACAACGTGCTCGTCCTCAACACGCTGCACTGGCCGGACGAGATCCGGTCCAGCGAGGACCTGAGCCTGCCCGATGACGTCACGGTCGTGCCGGCCGAGCTGAAGATGGCCGAGAGCCTCGTCGAGATGATGGCGATGACCTTCGACCCGGGAGACTTCCGCGATGAATACCGGCAGGCCTTCCAACAGATCGTCGACGCGAAGGTGAAGGGCAACGAGGATCTGGTCGAGGCGCCCGAGGCCGAAGCCGAGACCACGGTCGTGGATCTGATGACCGCCCTCAAAGCGTCGGTCGCCCGCGCGAAAGAGGAAGAGAAGAAGGTCGGCCGCTCGAGCAAGTCGGACAAGAGCAAGACCACGCGGAAGAAGGCCTCGTAGCCGCGCGGTAGCGCAAGCGCGGGCCGCATACTCGAACGATGCCGAGAACGGGCCGCGTGGATCCCGATCGACCGACGCTCATCGATCCCGCCCGGGCTGCCCCGACGCTTCCGCGTGACCTGACCCCGATGCGGCCGCGGCTCGCTGCCGGTGGCTTCAACTCTCCGGACCATATCTTCGAGCTCAAGTGGGACGGGATCCGCGCGCTGGTCTCGTTCGACGCGGCCGGATTGCGGATCGTCGATCGCAACGGCGGCGACCTGTTGCCGGCCGTGCCGGAGCTGCGAACGCTTCGGCTCCCTGAGGGCACGCTGCTCGACGGAGAGATCATCGTCTGCGACTCTCGCGGCCGCCCGAGCTACGACCTGCTCCTCGGCCGTCTCGGCCCGAAGGCCACGAAGCGCGGCCGCGGACCGCTGTTCGTGGCGTTCGACCTCCTGTATGACGAGGGCCGGCCCCTCCTCGGGCTGCGACTCGAGGAACGGCGGCGCCGGCTGCTCGACCGCGGGCTCGCCCAAAAGGGGCTGGTGGTGCCCGAGCATCTCGAGAACGACGGCGAGCCGTTCCTCGACGTTGTCGCCGAGTACGAGCTCGAAGGTGTGGTCGCGAAGCGCCGCGACGGGAAGTACGTGCCCGGAACGCGCAGCGCCGACTGGCTGAAGTGCCTGGTGTCGCCGCGCGCCGACGTCGTGATCGGCGGGCTCGTGCTGGACGAGCGGCGCGGCGCACGAACGCTCCTGTGCGGCTGGATGAATGACAACGGCGCGCTCACCTACGCCGGCGAGGCGTATGTGGCGCCCTACCTCGGCGACTGGGTCGATGCGGCGACGCGGACCTTCCGCCACGACGGATCACCGTTCCTCGGACCCTTCCCGCTCCGGCCCGGCATGGTCTGGCTGCGGCCGAAGCTGGTCGCGATCGTCGACCACGCGAGCATCGAGCGCGGGGTGCTCGTCGACGCGCGATTCCGCGCGTTGCGCTTCGACGGCCGGATCGACGACTGCCACATCGAGGAACCGGTCGACGTGCCCGAGTACCCGCCGACCGGCGGCGCCGATCGTCCGCGTCTGGTCCTCCTGCATTCATTGCCCTTCCGTTTCCCGTAGGCGGGCAAAGCCCGCCAGATGACCCTGCTCGCGCGCTGCGCGCTCGCGGGGGCCCCGGACGAGCAGCGCAGCCGTACAATTGGAAAAACCCCGGAGGTCAGCGCCCGTGCCGAAGTTCGTGTTCGTGACCGGAGGCGTCACCTCCTCGCTGGGGAAGGGCATCACCGCCGCTTCACTCGGCCGCATTCTTTCGGCCCGCGGTCTCTCGGTCGCGTCGCTGAAGATGGATCCCTATCTGAATGTCGACCCCGGGACCATGTCGCCGTATCAGCACGGCGAGGTCTTCGTCACCGAGGACGGCGCGGAGAGCGACCTCGACCTCGGGCACTACGAGCGCTTCATCGACCGCAACGTCTCGCGCGCGTCCAATCTCACGACCGGCCAGATCTACAACGCCGTGATCGCCAAGGAGCGGCGCGGTGACTACCTCGGCGCGACGGTGCAGGTCATCCCGCACGTCACGAACGAGATCAAGTCCCGGATCCATCGTGTCGCGCGGGAGTCCCAGGCCGAGGTCGTGGTCGTTGAGGTCGGCGGGACGGTCGGCGACATCGAGTCGCTGCCGTACCTCGAGGCGATCCGCCAGTTCCGCAACGACGTCGGGCGTCAGAACGTCCTGTACCTGCATCTGACGCTGCTGCCGCGCGTGGTCGGTGGCGAGCTCAAGACGAAGCCAACGCAGCACTCGGTCAAGGAGCTGCGGTCCATCGGGATCCAGCCCGACGTGATCATCGCCCGGGCCGACGTGCCGATCGACGATGAGCTGCGGGAGAAGATCGCGCTCTTCTGCGACGTGAAGATCGACAACGTGGTGTCCGAGCCCGACGCGTGGTCCATCTATGCGGTCCCGCTCATGCTCGAGGAGTCCGGCGTCGGCAAGATCGTCGTCGACGAGCTCGGCCTCTCCGAGCGCGCGACCGAGCCCGATCTCACGGAGTGGCGGGCGCTGGTGGACCGCATCAAGAACGCGAAGATCCCGCTCGAGATCGGCCTCGTCGGCAAGTACATCGAGCTGCGCGACGCGTACCTCTCGGTCGCGGAGTCGGTCCGGCACGCAAGCTGGGCCGCCGACTGCGACGTGAAGATCCGCTGGATCGACAGCGAAAAGCTCGAGCACGGCGGAGACGCCGAGCCGCTGGCGGGTCTCGACGGGATCGTCATCCCGGGCGGCTTCGGGTACCGCGGCATCGAGGGGAAGGTCAAAGCTGCGCGCTACGGCCGCGAAATGAAGATCCCCACGCTTGGCCTCTGCATGGGCATGCAGTGCATGGTCATCGAGCTCGCGCGCACCGCGCTCGGGACCGATGACGCGAACTCGACCGAGTTCGACGCGTTCACGCCGCATCCGGTGATCGACCTTCTGCCCGAGCAGCGCGACGTGAACGAGAAGGGCGGGACGATGCGCCTGGGATCGTACCCCTGCGTCCTCACCGAAGGCTCGCTCGCGCATCGCTCGTACAAGCAGCCGATCGTCCTCGAGCGGCACCGTCACCGGTGGGAGTTCAACAACTCGTACCGCGACCTCCTCTCGAGCCACGGCATGCGTTTCAGCGGCCTGTCGCCCGACGGTCGGCTCGTCGAGATCTGCGAGCTCGAGGGACACCCGTTCTACCTCGGCACGCAGTACCACCCGGAATTCCGGTCGCGGCCCAACCGGCCGCACCCGCTCTTCACGACGTTCATCCAGGCTGCGCTCGAGTACGCGCGCGCGAACGGGCGCGCGGAAGCGCGCAGCACACTGCTTCAGGAGACCACGGCATGAAGCTCTTCCTGGACACCGCCGAATTCGATGAGGTCAAGCAGGGCGTCGAGTGGGGGGTCATCGACGGTGTCACCACGAACCCCACCCTGATCGCGAAGGCCGGCCAGGACCACGAGACCCAGGTCAAGCGGATCTGCGGGATCATCGGGAACGTTTCGGCGGAGGTCGTGAGCGAAAAGCGGGACGACATCATCGTCGAAGGCCGTCGCCTCGCGGCATGGCACAAGAACGTGATCGTGAAGGTCCCGCTCACGCCCGACGGTCTCGCGGCAGGGAAGGTCCTCGCGGGTGAGGGCACCCGGATCAACGTGACCCTGTGCTTCAGCGTGAATCAGGCGCTGCTGGCCGCGGCGATCGGCGCGTACATCATCAGCCCCTTCGTCGGTCGCGTGGACGACATCAATGAGGACGGCATGCAGCTCGTCCGCGACATCGTCGCCGCGTACCGCCAGCAGGACATCAAGACCAAGGTCCTGGCGGCCAGCCTGCGCGGCCCGTTCCATGTCAGCCAGTCCGCGCTCGCGGGCGCGGACATCGGGACGATGCCGTTCGGCGTGCTCGCCGCGATGTTCAAGCACCCGCTCACCGACGCCGGGCTGAAGCGCTTCAAAGAGGATTACCTCAAGAGCCAAGAGCCCAAACAGGGACCGAAGCCCGCGGAGACAGGCGCGAAGCGCTAACGGTCTAGCGGCGCGGCGGCTCTCCGACGACGAGCTCGCGCGGATCGGCGGCGTGGACCCCGCAGAGATCGAGGACGCAGAGCAGCATCGCGTTCTCCGGCTCGGTGCGGCCGGTCTTGATCGCGAGATCCGTCGCGTAGAGCACCTCGTACGCCCGGATGATGTCCGCCCGCGTGACCCCGCGGGCGAACGATTGCCACTTCCCGATCGCGTAGGCCGAGCTGCGGATCGCCTTCGCCATCCGCTCCGCGTCCGCGTTCGTCTTCATCGCTGACGCGAAGAGCAGCACCCGGAACTGCCAGAGCAGCAGGGCGAGGATCTGCTGCGGCGCCTGACCCTCCGCGAGAAGGGTCTCGAGCCGCCCGACCGCGGTCTTCGTGTCATGACGGACGACGGCCTGGGTGAGCTGGAATACATCGGCCTCGATGGCGCCGCTGACGAGCGCCCGCACGTCCGCGCCCGTCACCTTCGCGCCGGCTGCGAACGATCCGAGCTTTCCGAGCTCCTGATCGATGCGCTGGCTGTCGCCGCCGACCGCGCCGCCCAGCTCGGTGATCGCATCGGGTGCGAGCTCGACCCCAAGGAGCGTTGCCCTGGCGGCGATCCAGCCACCGACCTCGCCGGGGGCGAGCCGCATGACATGCTCGATCACGCCACCCGCCTCCTCGACGGCGGTCGCGAGGTCCACCGTTCCGGGTTCCGCGGCCGCCTTGGCCTTCGCCGGCCGGCGCGCGCGGGCTGCCATCTTGGACTCGCTCACCAGGACGAGCCCGGCCTCGACCGGGAATCGCGCCACGACGCCCGCGTCAGTGAGCGCCTCGGCATGCTCGACGACCACGACGCGCAGCTCGTCGATCGCGTCGAACAGACCCTGCGAGCGGCCGCTCATCTCGATCACGAGCGGATCGAGGGCGTGGCCGTCGTGGCCGCGAGCGTCGTGCCGCGTGACGCCGAGACGCCCGCCCAGGTCGGGCGATCGCTGGGTGCGCAGGTCCGAGGGCCGGTGATCGTTGGTGATGAGCGCGGCCACGAGCTCCGCCGCGCGGAGCCGGGCCCGATACGGATCTTCACCGTGGATCAGGTACAGGCTGCGCGGGGGTTTGGGCGGGCTCACGCGATCGAGCCTAGCGGCCGGGACTTCCGATCCCTCCCAGCCGAGGGATCCCCTGCGGCCGGGGCGGCGCCAGTCCGTTCGCGTGCGGATGGACCGTGAGCTTTTGACCATCCGCGGTCACGTCGATGGTCCCATCGCGATCGGTGCGATAGGTCGGGACGCCGGAGAGCGCTCGGAGCGTCTCCGCTGTCGGGTGACCGTAGCGATTGTCCAGACCGACGGAGATGAGCGCGACCTCCGGGTGGACGGCCGCCGCGAGCGCCTGGGCGTACGGGGTCGCGGCGCCGTGATGCGGTGGCACGTAGATCCGCGAGCGCAGCAGCTCGGGCGTGAGGAGAAGGTCGGCCTGGGCGGCCTCGGTCGCGTCGCCGCTGAACAACGCGGACACCGGCCCGATCTCCAGGCGCAGGACGATGGATGGCACATCGACGAGCGGATCGGCGTTCGGGGCAAGGATCCCGATCCGCGCCGCGCCCACCCGGACGATCGATCCGGCGCCCACGTCGGCTCGTGGGATGCCGTGTCTCGCGATGCCGCTATTCCAGGCGTCGGCCAGCGGTCCGGCGTTGAGGCCGCGCGGAGCGACGGCGAGGCCGACGTCGTAGCGGTCGAGGACCGCGATGAGCCCGGCACCGTGATCCACATGCGCGTGCGTCAGCACGACGACGTCGATGCGGCGCTGCCAGGGGCGAAGGCTCGCGCCCAGCTCTGCGAGGAGCCGCGCAGGGTCCGGACCACCGTCGATGAGCGCGAGCTTTCCCGCAGCCTCGACGAGGTACGCATCGCCCTGGCCGATGTCGAGCGCACGGACGCGGAACGACGGCGGGGCAGAGGCGAGCGTGGCGGCGACCGCGGCGATCGCAAGGACCGCAGAGGCGAACGTGGCGACGACGCGGCGTGATGGGAGCGGTGGGCGGCGCACCCGGGGCAGGATCACGGACGGCAGCGTGACCCGCGCGCGGCGCGCGGCGACCACCGTCGCGGCGCACGCCGTCAGAAGGACCAGGCTGGTCAGCGGCCCGCGCGGGACGTCGACCGCGGCGAGCGGGAGGGCCGCGGCCGCCTCGACGACGGCCCGGAGCGCGAACGCGAACAGGTAGGCGATGAGCGCGAGCGGACGCGCTGCGTCGAGCGAGATGGCGCCCAGCGCGGCCGTGGCGACGCTCGTCACCATGAGGACGGGGAAGAGCGGGACCGCGACGATGTTCGCGAGCGGCGAGATGATCGAGATGCGGCCGAAGATCCCGGCGATGATCGGGAGCGTCGGGAGGGTCGCCGCGAGCGTCGCCGCGAGACCCTCGCCGGCGATGGCCGGAAGGCGGCGCAGCCGGGCGCCGATCGGCGCCTGGA
>JANLWM010000187.1:0-3315 GCA_031364525.1 Chloroflexota bacterium
GTCAACGCGAGGGTCGCGAGGATGATCGTGGGGAACATGCTGGCTCCCGCGGCACCGCCGAGCGGGAGCAGGGCGATGACCGCAACGACTCGCAGCACCGTCAGCGCCGGCCTGGCCAGGTTCGCCCGCCGCCCGAGATAGGCTCCGGACTGAGCCAGCCCGGCGATCCCGAACCCGATGACGATGACGAACGTCCCGCTCCAGGTGAACTCCGGGTTCGTGGAGATGAACCGCATCCAGAGTCGGGCAATCATGCCCCACGCGAGGCCTCCCACGAGCCCACTCAAGAGAACGAAGGCCGCAGGTGCTTGTCCCCAGACAGTTAGGAGCCAACGCGCCGCCGGAGTGCCTCGGTCAGGCGCATGCCTGTCGACGTTCTGCATGGCCAAGAGGGGGAAACGGTACCTCAATCATCCTGCAGGGTCGCATGTCGGATCGTCGCGGGAACTGGCCCCTCTATCCCCGGCCGGCGATGAGGATTCAGCCCGAGGTGAGGGCACTTCAATCAGCAGCGACGAGGGCTTGCCTTTGCTCCGGGCGGCCGTGTACCGATGGATCGCACGTAGATGAATCGTTCATTGCGACGCGGCGATCGTTAACTAGATATCGGCGCCCGCTAGGGAGTTCCCCAATGTGCGCGCCTAGCTGCATCCGGCGGCACCGGCGTTGGTGTCAGAACTGGCATCAGAGTGATCGGCCAAGACACCATTGGCACTCGAAGGGCCCTATGTTTATTGGCGATTTCCCATCCGGAGGGGTGGCAGAGCGGTCGAATGCGGCGGTCTTGAAAACCGCTGAAGCTGCAAGGCTTCCGTGGGTTCGAATCCCACCCCCTCCGCCCTGTTCGCGCACGTCTTCGTCGCGGTCGTCGCGATCGGCGCGAACCTTACCTACGTGCTGTGGCTGCGCATCGGCGAGCGCGACCCAGAACATCTCGCGTACTCCGCGTTCACGCTCGTCGTCTGGGGATCCTCACCACGACCGTGGTGCTCGTGATCCTCGCGTTGATGGTGACGAAACCCTTCTAGCCTCGATACCCTCACCGACGAGCCCGCACCACGCGGTGCGGCCCGAAAAGTTGGGCCGTTCGGCCCTATGGCGCGGCGCCACGCTCGGTAACGCTCGGTCGATGCCAAGCATGTCGGAGCAATGTCAAAGCGCGGCCGACGCCCCGCTGCCGCTCATCATCCAAGGGGGGATGGGCGTAGCGGTGTCCTCCTGGCCGCTCGCTCGAGCGGTCGCGCTGACCGGCCAGCTCGGTGTGGTCTCGGGGACCGCGCTCGACGCGGTCCTCGCGCGGCGGCTGCAGGACGGTGACCCCGATGGGCATCTGCGGCGTGCGTTCGACCACTTCCCCGCGCCGGAGATCGCCGAGCGCGTCTGGACGCGCTACTTCCGATCGGCCGGCCGACCGCCGGGTCAGTCTTACGCCCCGATACCGAAACCGTCACTGCACCCGAGCCGCGCATCGTTGGAGCTCGCGGTCGTCGGGAACTTCGCGGAGGTGTGGCTCGCGAAGGAGGCCCACGAGGGCATCGTCGGGATCAACTTCCTCGAGAAGGTCCAGCTGTCGACGCTGCCTGCGGCGTACGGCGCGATGCTCGCCGGCGTCGATTACGTCCTGATGGGTGCGGGCATCCCCAAGGAGATCCCGCGCGTCCTGACGGACCTGTCCCGGCACGCGATCGCACGCCTGGGCGTGGACGTCCACGGCGCCGACGCGCCCACGGTCGTCGAGTTCGACCCCGTGGCGCTCGTCGGCACCGCCCTGGCAGCGCCCCGCCGGCCGCAGTTCCTCGCGATCGTCTCGGCGCACGTCCTCGCCTCCTACCTCGCGCGGGACCCCGACACCCGCCCGGACGGATTCGTCGTTGAGGGACCCCGAGCCGGTGGCCACAACGCGCCGCCCCGGGGCCAGCTGACCTTCGACGACGACCGTCAGCCGGTGTATGGACCGCGCGACGAGGCGGACCTCGGGAAGATCGCCGCCCTCGGCCTGCCCTTCTGGTTGGCGGGGACCTATGGGACACCCGATCAGGTGGTCGCAGCGCGGCGAGCCGGCGCTGCGGGCGTCCAGGTGGGGACGGTGTTCGCGTTGAGCGCCGAGTCCGGGATCACCGGGGCGCTGCGCGGGCAGCTGCTCGAACGGCTCGGCAACGATGAGCTGCAGGTCGTGACCGACGCCTTCGCCTCACCCACCGGATTCCCGTTCAAGGTCGCACTGCTCCCCGAGACGCTGGCCGATGACGCCCTGTACGAAGCGCGACCAAGGCTGTGCGACCTTGGGTATCTGCGCGTGCCCTACGTTCGCGAAGCCGGCGACATCGGCTACCGCTGCGCCAGCGAGCCGGTCGAGATCTACGTCCGAAAGGGCGGCGCCGCTGAAGACACCGTCGGACGAAAGTGCCTTTGCAACGCGCTCACGGCGAACGTCGGTATCGCGCAGACGCGGCGGTCCGGCTACACCGAGCTTCCGCTGCTGACGCTCGGCTCGGATCTTGGTGGCGCGCGGGCCCTGCTGCAGGAACACGCGAGCGGCTGGACCGCCGCTGAAGCGGTCGCCTGGCTCATCGCCGGAATCGTCCCCGCCCGAGTCGCGTAGGGCCGTTCGGCTCACACGCAAGGGCCGAATGGCGGACGACAGGCGGGTAGCTCCTCCGTAGCGTCGGGTCCAGACACAACACAGACGCAATCGGAGGTTCTCTTGAAGCTTGCCACGGCACGCGCCCATCTTGCTTCTCGGCGCGACGCGCTTCGGCTGTTCGGCGCCGTCGCCGTCGGCGCCACCGTCGGGCGGGTCTCCGCCGGACTTGGTGGCGGCGGCCTCGCCGATGTCGCCCAGGCCCGCAGCCTTTCGGCCGACGAAGCCTCGAACGCGCTCCAGAGCTTCGTCGCTCCAGGGAAGTACGACGACTACGTGATGGTCGACTCCGGGGGTCACTCCGGCCAGATCCACCTCGTCGGCGTCCCGTCGCTCCGGCTCCTCAAGACGATCCCGGTGTTCACGCCGGAATCGTGGGCCGGTTACGGGCAGAAGGCCGACGTGGGCGAGAAGGTCCTCACCGAGGGCTCCGACCCGGCTAAGGAAGTCGAGCGGCTCACCTGGGGCGACAGCCATCACCCTGCGCTCTCGGAGACGAACGGCGCATACGACGGCCGGTTCCTCTACATCAACGATCGGGCGAACGGCCGCCTTGGCTTCGTTGACCTTCGCGACTTCAAGACGAAACAGATCCTGGACATCCCCAACATCGGCACATCCCGGTCGGCGCGATCCATCGCCACCAGCCCGTGCGGTTGCTCATCGCGGGAGCC
>JANLWM010000203.1:0-1752 GCA_031364525.1 Chloroflexota bacterium
CTGGATCCACCCACCCGGCGCGTGGTCATAGGTGTAGACGCCGGGCGCAAGGGCGCCGGTCCGCAGCCACGTGATCGCCTGGCTCGCGTAGATGCCTTCATCGTCCGCAAGCGTGAACGCCGGATAGCCGAACATGTTGACCGCGTGCGGGATCGTCGCGAGCAGCCCGAGCATGAGCAGCCACACGGCCGCCCGCGGGATGGCGACGCGCCGTACTCCCACCGTTGGGAACAACGCAACGCCAGGCCGGGCACGCGGAAGCAGCACGACCGGGGCTCATGCAAGGACAAGGCCGAGAGTGGCTAGGCCGCCAGGGGGTGGTCGACCACGCCTCCGCCGATGACCTCATCCCCGCGGTAGAGGACGGCAGCCTGCCCGGGCGCGACGAGCGCTGCTTCGGTCAGCTCAAGGACAGCGGTCCCGCCGGTCGACACGCGGACCCGGGACGCAACTGGCGTGCCCCGATACCGCAGGACCGCGTCGGCCGCGAAGTCGGCGGCCGGCGGCTGGTCGGCGGTGAAGCGGAGCTCCCGGAGCGCGTAGGTCGTGGTCGCGATCTCGGCCTTCGTGCCGACGATCGCGGCTCCCCGGTCGAGCTCCAGCCGGAGGACGTAGAGCCGCTCACCGGTCGCGATGCCAACGCCGCTCCGCTGACCAATGGTGAGTCCGCCGATGCCCGCGTGAGCGCCCACGACCGTGCCGTCGGCGCGCTCCACCGGGCCGGGTTCGAACGCCGCCGGCGCGCGCTCCCGAACGAGGTCCCGGTAGTCCCCGCTCACGAAGCAGATGTCCATGCTCTCCGCCTTCGCGGCGTTCGGCAGTCCGTACCGGGCCGCGAGGGCGCGGGTCTCGCCCTTGTCCTCGAGCTCGCCGATCGGCAGCTCCAATCTGGCGAGGTCGGCCTGGCCCAACATGTACAGCGCGTAGGACTGATCCTTCTTCGGATCCCGGGCCCGACGCAGCTGGTACCGGCCGGCGTCGTGCGTCACCCGCGCGTAGTGGCCGGTGGCGAGCCGCGATCCACCGAACTTCCGGACGACATCAGAAAGCAGCGCCTCGAACTTCACGTAGCCGTTGCACGCCACGCACGGGTTCGGGGTCTCGCCGCTCGCGTACGCCCGGACGAAGCGGTCCACGACCTCGCGTCCGAAGACCTCCGCGTAGTCGAGGGCGTAGAACGGGATCCCCAGGTGCGCGGCCGCGCGCCGCGCATCCTCCCCTGCCTCGTCCGTGCCGCAGCAGCGCGGCGAGTCGCCGGAAGCGCCACCCGGCGAGAGGCGCATCCAGACGCCGACGACGTCTTCACCCCGCTCGACCAGGAGCGCGGCCGCGAGCGCCGAATCGACACCGCCGCTCATCGCCACGAACACGCGCTCGCTCAACGCGCGCGCACCCGTGCGTCCAGGAGCGCTCCGCGCAATGCGCCGATCGCCATGAGCGCGCACGGCTCCTTGCGCTCGGGGAGCCCGCCAAGCGCGTTGAGGATGTCGGCGGGCATGAGCTCCGCCGCGGCCTGGACGTCGAGGCCGGTCGCGAGCTCCGTGAGCACGGATGCCGACGCGATCGCGGCGGTGCAGCCGAACGTGCGGAACCGGACATCCCGCACGCGGCCATCAGCGACCGTCAGCGTGATCACCGTCCGGTCGCCGCACGACGGGTTCGTATCCGAGCCGGTGCCGCTCGGGTCGGCGATGGTCCCGGCGTTGCGCGGCCGCGTCAGATGGTCCAGAGCCACGTCGCTGTACAGATCCG
>JANLWM010000216.1:0-6442 GCA_031364525.1 Chloroflexota bacterium
CCGCGAAGAGGCCTTCGACCGCGTGACCGAAGGTCTCGCACTGCTCGATGTGGCGAAGCAGCCGCTCGATGTCGCGCGCCTCATCTACGTCCGCGGTCTCGCGTACGGCGACGCCGGCCAGCTCGTCGCATCGACCGAGGCCTTCGAGACGGTGCGCGACATCATCGAGCGCTACGAGATCATCGACCCGCGCCTCCGGGCGCGCGTATCGGTGGCCCTCGGGACGGTCTACCGCCGTCTCGGGCGGACCACCAAGGCGATCGCGTCATACGAATCGGCGCTCGCCACCGCATCTCGCGCGAACGAGCTGAAGCTCGCGGCCCAGGGGTTCATGGGTATCGCCGTCTCCCACTACGACGCCGGCGATCTCGACGCCGCGATCACCAGCTACGAGCGGGCACTCGACCTCTTCGAGCGGATCTCCGACACGAGCTTCGAGCTGCACGTGCGGCAGTCCCTCGCCTCGATCCATTTCCAGCAGGGCCGGGTCGATCAGGCGCGCGACCTCGCGGACCGAACGATCGCCCGTGCCGAGGAGGTCGGGGACGAGCACTGGGGCGCGGTCGCGCAGGTCGTTCGCGCGCGCGTCCTGCTGAGCGACGGCCAGGCCGATGAGGCGAAGACGCTCGCGGCACGCGCGGAGCGGGTCCTGGGCAAGGTGGGCGATCCGATCCAGCGGGCCCACGCGCTCCGCGTGGTCGCGGCCGCGAGCGAGGCCGGTGGCGATGTCGCCGACACCGACCGTGCGTTCCGCCAGGCGATCGAGCTGTTCTCGTCGATCGACGACCGTGCGGACCTTGCCGCTGCCGCGTCGGAGTACGCGCAGATCCTCCGCGCCCGCGGGGCCGTCAATGAGGCCTTCGAAATGTTGGAGCTCGCGCACCGCAGGCCCTAGCTACCATCGCTCGAGTGCCACGCGAGTACGCATCCGAAGAGAACACCCGTGTCGCTGACCTGCTCGACGAGATCGGTGATCTCCTCGAGCTGAAGGGCGAGAACGTCTTCCGTGCCGTGACCTATCGGGCAGCTGCTCGCGAGATCCGCGACCTGCGAGAGCCGATCCGCGCCATCTACGAGGCCGGGAACCTCGCGACCATCCCGAAGGTCGGCTCGTCCGTCGGCGAGGCCATCGCGCAGTACCTGCACGGTGGCAAGGCCAAGCGCCATGAAGAGCTGAAGGCCGCGGTGCCGGAAGGTCTGCTGACGCTGCTCAGCGTGAAGGGTGTCGGTCCCGCGACCGCACGAGCGATCTACCAGCATCTCAAGATCACGACGGTCGACGAGCTCGAACAGGCCGCGAAGGCCGGCCGCCTGCGGGAGCTGCCGAAGATCCAAGCGAAGACCGAGGAGAACATCCTCAAGTCGATCGCTTCGCTCCGGCAGCGCACCGGTCGGTCGATCATCAGCCATGCTCGGATCGCCGCCGATCGGATGGTCGCGCATCTCCGCGAGCATGCGTCGGTCTCGGAGATCTCGGTCTGCGGGAGCCTGCGGCGCTGGAAGGAGACGATCGGGGACATCGATCTGCTCGTCGCGAGCGACGATGCGGCGCCGATCATGACCGCCTTCACGACGTCGCCGAACGTCGAGCGCGTCCTCGCTCACGGGGAGACGAAGTCATCGGTCATCGTGGAGCGCGGGCTGCAGATCGACCTCCGGGTCGTGCCGGCGGCGGCGTTCGGGGCGGCGCTCCTCTATTTCACAGGCTCGAAGGAGCACAACGTCCGCCTGCGGGGCTACGCCCTGCGGAAGAAGCTGACGCTGAACGAGTACGGCCTCTATCGCGTCGGGGAGGAGAAGGGAACGCCCGTCGCCTCGCGGACCGAAGAGGTCATCTACGCGGCCCTGGGCATGGACTGGATCGCACCGGAGCTTCGTGAGGACCACGGCGAGATCGACGCAGCGCTGGCCCACACCCTGCCCGCGCTGGTGCGCGTGCAGGACCTCAAGGGCGACCTGCACACGCACTCGGACTGGACCGACGGCCGTGACACCCTGCGAGCCATGGTCACGCGGGCCCGCGACAAGGGCTACGCGTACGTTGCCGTGACCGACCACTCGGTCGGCCTCGGGATGACCAACGGCCTCAACCTCGAGCGGATCGCCGCGCGCAGCAAGGAGATCGCGAAGCTGAACGCAGAGCTCGCGCCGTTCCGCGTGCTCATTGGGACGGAGCTCGAGATCCGGGCCGATGGGCGGCTGGATTACCCCGACGATGTGCTCGCGGGCTTCGAGATCGTCACCGCGTCGATCCACTCAGCGTTCAATCAGCCGCGCGCGCAGATCACCCAGCGGCTCATCGGCGCCATGCAGCATCCCCTCGTGACGGCCATATCGCATCCCACCGGCCGGCTGCTGGAGCGTCGCGATCCATACGACGTCGATATGGATGCGCTCATCGACGCCGCGGTGAAGACCGGCACGAGGCTCGAGGTGAATGGCGGTCCGGAGCGCCTCGACCTTCCGGACTGGGCGATCCGCAAAGCGATGGAGAAGGGCGCGACGCTGGTGATCGACTCGGACGCCCATGCCGTCGAGGAGCTCGAGTGGACGGAGTACGGCGCGGCGACCGCTCGTCGCGGCTGGGCTACGGCGGACCGCGTGAGCAACACGGGCGACCTCGGGGCGGTGCTCAAGCGCAAGGTCACGTGACCCGTGAGGGCTAGCGGCGGCGGCGTTTCGGCTTCGGGAGGTATTTCGCGCGGCGCTGCTCGCGTAGCCAGGCGGCCTCGAGCGGAGGCACGTAGATGGCGTACAGATAGAGGACCGCGGCACCGTTGAGCGCGAGCAGGACCACCGTGAGGAGGAATGGCGCTTTCGCGATGAAGAGCACGGCGATGATGATGATCGCGAGCGCGTTGAACCAGAACGCCCACGGCCGGACCGTGTGCTCGGCGGGGGCGATCCCGCGCACGGGCAGGTAGTACCAAACGATGTTCGCGATGAGGGCAAGCACGAGCGCTATCACCGCCGGCCAATAGAACCGGGACTCGGTGTTGAAGGGCTCGATGAAGCGGTGGGCGAAATGCCCCAAATCGATAGGCACGGGCTACCTATACTAGCCGCGCAAACCCCGGCGATGCCTTTTTGATGGAGACGCATGCGCGCACTTCTTTCCGTTGATGACAAGACCGGTCTCGTCGCGCTCGCGCGCGGGCTGCAGGAGCTCGGATGGGAGCTGGTCGCGACCGACGGTACCCGCGCGGCACTGGCAGCCGAGGGCATCACCACCCGCTCGGTAGAAGACCTCACCGGGTCTCCAGCGATCCTCGATGGGCGCGTGAAGACGCTGCATCCCAAGATCCACGGCGCGATCCTCGCCCGCCGGTCGAACGAGAAGCACATGGGCGAGCTCAAGGCCCAGGGCATCGAGCCCATCGACCTCGTCGCCTCGAATCTCTACCCGTTCCGCGAGGCTGCGGCGTTCGGCGTGTCCGGTGACGCGCTCCTGGAAAAGATCGACGTCGGCGGCGTCACGCTGCTCCGCGCCGCCGCGAAGAATCACGCCGACGTGATCGTCCTTTCGCGCCCCGAGCGGTACGGGCCGGTCCTCGAAGAGCTCCGCGAACGCGGCTCCGTCTCCGTCGAGACGCGCCGGCAGCTTGCGGCAGAGGCGTTCTCGCACACCGCGGCGTACGACGCGGCGATCGCTGCGCAGGTCGCGACCGACGCCGGCGTGCAGTTCCCCGACGAGATGACGCTATCGCTTCGCAAGGTCCGCGACCTCCGCTACGGAGAGAATCCGCACCAGCAGGCCGCGTTCTACGCGGTCCGTGGCGAGGCCGGCGCGATGACCGGCATGGAGCAGCTCCACGGCAAGGCCATCAGCTTCAACAACATGCTCGACATCAACGCGGCCTGGCGCATCGCGTCCGACTTCACCCAACCGACCGCGGCGATCGTGAAGCATCAGAACCCCTGCGGGATCGCATCAGATGTGGAGATCGTGAAGGCCTATCGCAGCGCGTTCCTGTGCGACTCCGTCTCAGCCTTCGGTGGCATCGTTGCGGTGAACCGGCCCGTATCGCGCGAGCTCGCTGACGCGTTGAAGGACACCTTCTACGAGGCGATCATCGCTCCCGGCTACGCGGAGGATGCGCTCCCGATCCTGCGCGAGCGCAAGAACCTCGAGATCTTCGCGGTGAAGGGCTGGGCGCCGCAGCTCCGCGGGCGTCGCGGCGACGGGATGCTCGATTACAAGCGTGTCTCCGGCGGCATGCTCGTGCAGACGCCCGATGAATCGGTCGCGGACGAGTCCAACTTCAAGGTCGTCACGGAGCGCCATCCGACGCTGGAGGAGCTGACCGACCTCATCTTCTCGTGGCGCTGCGTACGTCACGTCACATCGAATGGGATCGTGCTCGCGAAGGACCTCATGAGCGTCGGCATCGGGCCGGGGCAGCTCTCGCGCGTGGTCGCTGTGGAGGTCGCGGTCCGTAAGGCCGGCGAGAGCGCGCGCCTCGCGGTCATGTCGTCAGACGCGTACTTCCCGTTCCCTGACGGGATCGAGGTCGCAGCGCGCGCGGGCGTGACCGCGATCATCCAGCCCGGCGGCTCGCTCCGTGATCAGATGATGATCGACACGGCGAACCGCCATCGCATGGCGATGCTCTTTACCGGCCGGCGACACTTCAAGCACTAGCCCCCGATCGCGGTCTAGTGCCCCGCGCCGGCCGCCCCGTCGAAGATCGATGGGTCTGCGGCACCCTCCACCTCGAGGTACCCGGCCGCACCCTTGTTGAGCGCGCGGGGGAGGGCGTGGTCGACGAGCAGGTACCGGCCAGGCACCTGCACCGTGAACTCGACCGCGGTGGCGCCGCCCGCCGGCACGAGGGTGGTCTGCACGTTCGCGAGCGGCTGGCCGAGCGCGCCCTCCGGGTACACGCGGTCGAAGATCTCGCCAATGACGTGGAAGTTCGAGTTCAGGAATCCACCGACGCCGAAGTAGATGCGGACCGACTCGCCGACCTTGGCCGTGAGGGAGCCGGGGCCGGTCAACGCACCGACCCGACCGTTGAACAGGACGTAGTCCGGGGTCTCGTTGAGCATCTTCTCATTCGAGAACTCGTGGTGGCCGGGTGCGCCAAAGGCCGCGTTCGTGTAGAGCTCGCTCTGCATGACGTAGTACTCATGGTCGACCTTGGGCAAGCCGCCGACCGGCTCGACCAGGATCATCCCGAACATGCCGTTGACGATGTGCGTCGGGATCGGAGGCGTCGCGCAGTGGTAGACGTACAGGCCCGGGTTGAGCGCTTTGAAGGTGAGCACCGCCTCTTTCCCGGGGGAAACGGCGGTCGCAGCCGATCCGCCTCCTGGGCCGGTGACCGCGTGGAGATCGATCGAATGCTGCATCGTGTCGTTCGCGGCGTTCTTGAGATGCAGCTCGACCGTGTCGCCGACCCTGACCCGCAGCATCGGACCCGGCACGGTGCCATCGAAGGTCCAATAGCTGTAGGTCTGGCCCTGGTCGACCGATGCGATGACTTCCTTCGTTTCCAGGGTGATCACGACCTTGGCGGGCGTCGTCCGCGTGATCGGTGGCGGGACATCGGACGCCGGACGCGAGATCTCCTTGACCGTTACCGGCTTCGCACCGGTGATCGGCGCGGGGGCAGCGCCCGCGACCGCGGTGCCGCCGCCTGACGTGTTCACTCCGGGCATGTCTCCCGGCATCTGGACCGTGGTCGCCTTTGGCTGGCTCGCGGCGCCGAGCACGAGGACCGTCGCGGTGAACAGGACTGCGATCGTGATGATCGTGAGGAGGACGTAGCGGTACCCCTCGCCGACCGGATCGAACCCGCGACGTGGACGAACGGGAAGTGTGGTGTTGCTCATCCGGATAGCTACGCATTGTTCGAGCCACACGACCTGCCAGAGGTCTCGACCTGACAGGGGCCGTGTTCGCTGGCAGTTAGCGCTTGCGAAGGTGGAGCTCGAGATGGACGGGCGCGCCCCGGGCCGGCGCAACGGGGCTCGGGCCGCGGAGGGTGCGGACGACATTCACGGTGAACAGCACCAGGCCGGTGTAGGCCAATATCCCGGAAAGCCCGACCAGGGCATCGAGCTCCGCTCCTGCAACGAGCTGCGGGAAGACCCGAAGGGCGACGGACAGGTTCGCCACGATGAGCGTGGCCACCTGTAGTCCTCGGCTCCACAGCCGGCGGGCCAGGAACGCGGGCAATGCGCGCGCCGCGACCGAGTAGATCGTCAGCGTGACGAAACCGAGCGCGAGCGCGTGTCGTCCGGCGGAGACCTGCAGGTACGAGCCGGTGGCTCCAGCGGTGCCCGCGGCGAGGACCCCGACGCCGACGAACGCCCACCCGAAGGCGGAGCGCACGCCGATGCGCGTCAGCCGGGCGTGGTCCTGCAGCGGCTGGCGGGCGATGCCCGGGCCGAACACGCTGAGGGCGTAGGTCGTGACGGCGAGTCCTGCGAGCAGCAG
>JANLWM010000248.1:0-6385 GCA_031364525.1 Chloroflexota bacterium
CGCAAGACCGAGGAGGAGATCCGGGCCGACTGGCGCGACACCGCGGAGCGCCGGGCGAAATCCCTGCTGGTGCTCGACGCGCTCGCGAAAAGGGAGAACGTCACGATCTCCTCGACCGAGCTGGCGCAGGAGGTCGCGCTCACGCCGCTCGCCCAGCAGGACCCGCAGGCGCTCCGGAATCCGGCGGTACTCGGCGCGCTGGCCCGGTCGATGCGCAACCGAAAGCTCGTCGACAAGCTGATCGGGCTCGACTCGCCCGACGCTGAGCAGAAGCTCATCCGCGCGGCCGGGGGGCCTGAGGACATGGGGTCGCCGCATGGCGAACCCCCGCCGCACGGCGATGGCCTGACGGCCCAGGGTCTCATCGTGCCACCGACCCAGGCACCGGTCCCGGAGACCTCCGCCGACAGCCGTGAAGCGATCCGCGGCATGCTGAAGGACCCGACCGGTCAATAGGGTGCAGCGCCCGTGAACGCGCTGCAGCTGATCCAGGGCCTCACGAACACGCTCTTCGTCATCAGCTTCGTCCTCGTGGCCCGGTCCGCCTGGCGTCAGCGGTCGAGGACCTCTATCGACATCGCCCTGTTCTTCGGCGCGCTCGCGATCGCGGTCGTTCAAGCGCCGGTCTTCCAGCTGCTCGGCATTCCGACGATCGGCGCGACCACGGCGGCGGTGAGCCTCCTCGTGATGGCCCTGCCGTACCTGATGCTCCGCCTGCTCACCGACTTCACCGCGGTGCCGCTCTGGCTCAAGACAGGCACGCTCGGCGGGCTCATCGCTGCGGTGATCCTCATCGTCGCGCTCCCGGTACCGCTCGATCCGGCCGCGACGCTGTTTCTCATCGCGTACTTCGCGGCCGTCTCGCTGTTCGTGGCCACCGGCTTCGTGCGGCTCGCCCGCCGCTCCGCCGGTGTGACCAGGCGGCGGACCCAGGCGGTCGCAGCGGGCATGGGGCTCCTCGGCCTCGCGGTGCTGGCCGCCGCGGCGACCACCGTCGTGCCGTCCGCGGCCGGAGTTGCCTCCGGCGTGACCCAGGTGCTCGCCCTCGCCGCAGCGATCACCTGGCTGCTCGGATTCGCGACGCCACCGCAGCTGCGTCGCTACTGGCAGGAGCCGGAGCTCCGCGCGTTCCTCGAACGGGCGGCGACGCTACCGCGCCTGCCGACCACCGACGCGATCCTCCGCGAGCTGGAACGCGGCGTTGGCGGATCGCTCGGCGCGCGGGCCGCGATCGGGATGTACGAGGCGCCGAGCGGCGTCCTGTCGTTCGACAACACGGATGGCGCGCTGCCAAAGGTCGTCGCGGGCGACAGCGGCTTCCTCGCGTGGCGCGTGTTCGCGTCCCAGGAGGCGGAGTTCTTCCCGGACGCGGCGCGGGCGCATCCGCAGCACGCCGCGGCGTACCGCGCGGCCGGCGTCGGGCCGGTGCTGGTGGCGCCGATCACCGCCGGGAGCCGGCGGATCGGGGTGATCGAGGCGTTCGCCGCCCATCGACCGATGTTCTCGACCGACGACCTGTCGCTCCTGCAGCTCCTTGCGGATCAGGCCGCCGTGATCCTCGAGAGCCGCGCGCTCATCGACGAAGCGGCCCGGGTGAAAGGGCAGGAGGAGGCCGCCAAGCTGAAGGAGGACTTCGTGTCCGCGGCAGCGCACGATCTCAAGACGCCGCTCACGACCCTGCTCGGGCAGGCCCAGATCCTCGAGCTCCGGTTCGGTCGCGACCCCGCGCTCGCGCCGCATCAGCCCGGGGTCGCGCGCATCGCGCGAGAGGCCCGCCGGCTCTCCGCGCTCGTCGAAGATCTCCTGGACGCGTCGCGGGTGGAAGATGGGAAGCTCGATGTCCGGCGTGAGCCGATCGACGTCGCCCAGGTCGTCCGCGAGGTCGCCGAGCGCTCCCGTTCAGGGCACGATCGGATCGTGGTGGAGGCGACCGAGCGGCTCGCGGGGGAGTTCGACCGCCGCCGGCTCGAGCAGCTCATCGATAACCTGATCGAGAACGGCCTGAAGTACAGCGGCGAGACCGGCCCGGTCCAGGTCCGGGCGTGGCGGGATGGCGGCGCGGTCCACCTCACGGTCAACGATCACGGCATCGGGATCCCGCCCGACGACATCGCCGGGATCTTCGAGCGGTTCCGGCGGGCGTCGAACGTCGACGCGAAACACTACGCCGGCATCGGCCTCGGCCTGTACATTTGCCGCGGCATAGTGGAAGAACACGGTGGTCAGATCTGGGTGGAAAGCGTCGTCGGCCAGGGCAGCACGTTCCACGTGCTGCTGCCGGTCAACGCGGAGGAACGTCCGAGCTCGTGATGGTGCCCGAACCGCTCGGCTTCGCGTCCGACCCGCCGCGGCTCCCGCCGGGCGGCGCACCATGGCGGGCGAGACCGGACGAGGGCTCCGTCGGTGGCAAGCCGATCCTCGTCGTTGACGACGATCCGGGCATCCTCGCGATGCTCCGAGACCTTCTCGAGAGCGAGGGTCTCATCGTGCGGACCGCGTCCAACGGCGAAGAAGCGCTCGCCGCGCTGTCCGAGATGGCCCCGTCGCTCATCCTCCTGGACATGCGGATGCCGGTGCTGGATGGCTGGGGCTTCGCCGAGCGCTATCGGGCTCAGGCGCTCGCGTATCCGATCGTGGTCATGACGGCTGCCGAGAGCGCCAAACGATGGGCCGAAGAGATCGGCGCGACCGGCTACATCGCCAAGCCCTTCGACGTGAACGAGCTGCTCCAGACGATCGAGCGCCACCGCGAGAAGGACGGCAAGCCCAATTAGACCCTGAGAGCTGCGCTGGCTTCGCCGCGCTTCGCGCCAGGGGCCCCTGCCCCTGCGCTCTCGGGGGCCCAGAGGCTCGGTCGGGCAAAGCCCTCCCTCGCTAGCCCAGATACTTCCGGAACCACTCGATGGTGGCGACCCAGGCATCCTGCGCCTGCGCCGGGGCGTAGCGGGTCGGTCCGTTGGTGTCGTTGTGGAAGGCGTGCCCCACACCCGGCTCGACCTTCGTGGCGTACGGAGTCCCGCTCTTCCTGAGCTGCAATTCCGCGGTGGGCCAGCTCGCGGTGATCCGGGTGTCCTGCTCGGCGTAGATGGCGAGCACCGCGGCCTTCGTCGTTGCGAGGCCATCGGACTTCGAGGGAAGCGGTCCGTAGAACGGCACCGCGGCCGCGAGCGGCGCGCCGGCGTTGACGAGGTTCCAGGTGGTCCCGCCACCGAAGCAGAAGCCGACCGCACCAATCTTCACCGGCGCATAGCCGTCGCCCGCCTTCGACTGCAGATATGCGATCGCCGTGATCAGGTCAGCGTTCATCTGGTCCACGGTCGTGTTGGCCAGGGCGCCCGAGTAGCCGGCGCCCAGCTTCTCGGCACCGCCCTGCCGTGAGAGCAGATCGATGCCGAGACTGGCGTAGCCCGCGGTCGCGACACGCCGGATGACGTCCTTGATGTGCTCGCTGAGCCCGGTGTTCTCGTGCATGACGATGACGCCCGCACCAGACGGGAGCAGTGGGTAGGCCTCGTACCCGATGAGCGCGGCCTTTCCGTCGCCGGACGGGATCGAGACGGCGTTCGCGTTCCGCAACCGGGCGTCATCGGGTCTGACGGTCACCGGATCCGTCGTCGCGGTGGCTGGTGGCGTGGCGTAGGGCACGTTCGGCTGCGGTGACGGCGGCTTGGGCGTCGCGGCCGCACTGGCCGCCGCGCTCGCGAGCGCACGCGGCTGATCGACGTTGCAGCCAAGCGCGGAGAGCGCCGCAAGCGATGCGAGCGTCCCGCCGGTGATGTACGAGACCCGCTTGAGGAGCTCGCGCCGCGAGATCCGCCCCTCGGTGTATTCCTCGAAGTGCTCCTCGATCACGTACCGCTGCAGATCCGTCCATTGCTGGCTCATCCCGCCACCCCCTGTTTCTCCCGCCGGCCTCAGGCCCGCTCCGCCGACCGCGAGAGCCACGAACGGACCCGAGCCCGCAGCTGGGCCACCGCGAACGGCTTCGTGATGTAGTCGGTGACGCCCTCGGCGAACGCCGCCTCGATGTCCTTGTCCGCCGTGCGGCCGGTGAGCATGACGATCGGGACGTCGGCGAACCGCGCGTCCGCGCGGAGCTGACGGGCGGCCGAGAGGCCGTCCAGATTCGGCATCTGGACGTCGAGCATGATCAGGTCGAATGCGCCCGCCCGCGCAAGGGCCACGGCCTCGGCGCCATCGGCGGCCTCGATCACCTCGTACCCATCCCCGCTCAATACGGTCCGCAGGACCTGACGGATCGTTCCGTCGTCGTCGGCCACCAGGATCCGGGCGCGGGTCTGGAGCGTGGGGGTCCGCGGGCCCTCGACAGGCGCTTCGGTGTCATCGGCGGCCTCCGCGATCACGAGCTCGTCGCCCTCCGCGGCAGCGGTGACGTCGAGGGTGCCGGCCCGGGTCCGGGCCGCCCGGACGAGGGCGTCGATACCGGCATCGTCGCGGCTGGGATCGTGGTGGAACAGCACGAGCCGCCGAGCGTGGCCCGCGCGCGCGATGTCGACCGCGTACTCGATCGTGCTGTGACCCCAGCCGGCCTTCGCGGGGTAGTCCGGCGCGTGGTATTGGGCATCGTGGATCACCACGTCCGCGTCGCGCATGAACGCGGCGTGGCGTTGGTCGCCGGGATGCAGCAGGTCGGCCTCCTCGTACGTGCCCTCGGGGCGGCCGGGACGCCAGGTCGCGCCCTCGTGTGACTCGTGATCGGTGGCGTACACGAGGCTCGCGCCACCGGAGGTCACGCGGTACGCGAGCGTCGGGGCGGTGTGGTTCAAGAATTGGGTCCGGACGCGGATCGAGCCGATGGTGAACTCTCCCTCGGCCAGCTCCACGACCTCGACCTTGGCCGCGAGCTGATCCATCGCCACCGGGAAGTACGAATAGTCCATCTGCCCGCCGAGCGCGGAGGGGAAGGACCGGTCGATGCCCGCCGGGCCGTACACCGTGAGGTGCGAGCCGGGCACGAACGCCGGCAGGAAGAATGGCAGACCCTGGATGTGATCAGCGTGGGTATGGCTGATGAAGAGGTGGGCCCGGACCGGGCCGCGTCGAGCCAGCGCGATCCCGAGCTTGCGCGCGCCGGTGCCGCAATCGAAGATCAGGAGCGTGCCGTCGTCGGTCCTGGTCTCCACGCACGGCGTGTTGCCGCCGTATCGCGCGGTCTCCGGGCCGGGGGCCGCGATGGACCCGCGCACTCCCCAAAAGCGTGTTCGCATCGTTAGTGCGCGATCGGCGCGGCGACGGTGATCTGCGCCGCAAGATCGCGCATGACCACGCTGCCGACGTTCTGGGGTGCGGTCAGCACGAGGGGCTTGCCTTCGTCGGCCGCGTCGTCGAATGGCGGTGTGAACGGGATGATGACCTCGGGCTTGCGGCCGAAGAATCGGCTCAGCTGCTCGATCGCGACACCTGAGGCGGTGGTGCGGTTGAGGATCAGGAGCACCCGCTCTTTCGGGATCTTGAGCTTCTCGAGGACCCGAATGATGTCGAGCGAAGCCTTCATCGAGGCGAGGTGCGGCGTTGTGACCACCGCAATGACGTCCGCGGCGTCGACGGCCGCAAGCGTGTGCTGGGTGAAGGTCGCTGCGCAGTCCACGAGGACGTAGTCCGCCGACGACCGAAGGCGCTCGAGCGCATGGTGCACCGCCGAGACAGTGACGAGCTCCGCGAGCTCGGGGCTGTCGGCGCCGGTCACCAGCCGCAGGCCGCTCGGGTGCGGAGCCACGAAGAGGTCGAACAGGTCGTCGCTCATGTCCGCGATCCGGACGTCCGAGAGATCTGCGAGGGTCCGCGGCGGCTTCAGATCGAGCAGCATCCCGCAGTTGGCGAACTCGAGCGACAGATCGAGGAGCGCGACCCGATAGATCATCGTGCTGGCAAGGGCGATCGCTCCGTTCACCACAAGGGTCGTGGATCCGACACCGCCCTTGCCGTGCAGGAACACGCATACCCGCCCGGCGCGCCGCCCGGCGTCGGCCTTGGCATCGGCCTCGGTGGAGCGGCGGAGAAGGAGCTCCACCTTCGCGGCGAGCACCGCGAGCTCGACCGGCTTCGCGATGTACTCATCGGCGCCCTGCGCGTAGCCGGCGAGGATGTCGTCGGCCTGCTTCCGGGCGGACAGCATGATGATCGGGAGCCGCGCGGTCGCCGCCTCCGCGCGGAGGCGGCGCGTCAGCTCCAGTCCGTTGAGGTTCGGCATCGCGACGTCGGTGATGACCAGGTGCGGTGGCGCCTTCCTGATCTCGCGGAGCGCCTCGTACCCGTCCTCCGCCGTGGAGACCACGTACCCATGACGCTGGAGCGTCGCCTGAAGGAGCTTGCGGATCTGGCCCTCGTCGTCGACGACGAGGATGCGCTCGCCGGCCACCGTTAG
>JANLWM010000270.1:0-6892 GCA_031364525.1 Chloroflexota bacterium
GGCCGACACCTTCGAGCTCTTCGCCAACCCGAAGATGCCGTACACCTGGGGCCTGCTCCGCTCCATCCCGCGGCTCGACGAGTCGCGCAAGGCGAAGCTCCTCCCGATCGAAGGGCTCCCGCCGGACCTCATCGCGCCGCCGCCCGGCTGCCGATTCGAGCCGCGCTGTCAGTACCGCCGCGAGATCTGCTCGCAACAGGTCCCCGAGCTCAAGCACGTCCCGAACTCGAAGCCCGACCACGAGGCCCGTTGCTTCGGCACGCAGGAAGGTGGCTGGCTCGTGGATTCGGACTGGCGTAAGGACATCGGCAGCCTGCACGAGCTCGAGGCCATCAAGGCCGAAGTCGCGGACCTGACACCCGAGGCGAAGCGCGCCGACGGGGCGGGGGGGAGCTAGATGGCCATCACGCCGCCGCCACCGTCCGATCAGTTCATCCAGCGAAGCCGCTCGACGGCCACCTCTGACAGCGGGAACAACCTGCTCGAGGTGAAGGCCCTCAAGATGCATTTCCCATTGACCCAGGGGATCATCTTCCAGCGCCAGGTCGGCGCAGTGCGGGCGGTCGACGGGGTCGACTTCTTCGTCGAAAAGGGCGAGACGCTCGGTCTCGTTGGTGAGTCCGGTTGCGGCAAGTCGACCACCGGCCGCGCGATCCTGCAGCTCTACAAGCCGACCTCCGGCGAGGTGAAGTTCGACGGGACCGAGCTGACGAAGCTCGGCGGCGAGCAGATGCGCAAGATGCGCCGTCGGATGCAGATGATCTTCCAGGATCCCTACGCGTCACTGAACCCACGCATGACCGTCGGCAACATCATCGGCGAGCCGCTCGAGGTCCATAAGCTCGCCAGCGGGAAGGCGAAGACCGAGCGCGTCCAGGAGCTCCTCAAGATCGTCGGCCTCAACCCGTACTTCACGAACCGCTACCCGCATGAGTTCTCGGGCGGCCAGCGGCAGCGCATCGGTGTCGCCCGGGCGCTCGCGGTCGAGCCGGACTTCATTGTCGCCGACGAGCCGATCTCGGCGCTCGATGTGTCCATCCAGGCCCAGGTCATCAACCTGCTCGAAGAGCTCCAGGACAAGTTCAAGCTGACCTACCTGTTCATCGCCCACGACCTGTCCGTGGTGCGTCACATCAGCGACCGGGTCGCGGTCATGTACCTCGGAAAGATCGTCGAGCTCGCCGATCGCGTCGACCTGTACGAGCACCCTCTGCATCCGTACTCGCAGGCGCTGCTCTCGGCCGTGCCGATCCCGGATCCGGCCATCGAGCAGAAGCGCAAGCGGATCATCCTGACCGGCGATGTGCCGTCCCCGGTGAACCCGCCCACGGGCTGCCGGTTCCACACCCGCTGCTGGAAGGCCCAGGAGATCTGCAGCGAGGTCGATCCGGAGTTCATCGAGCACGCGCCGCGTCACTGGGCGGCCTGTCACTTCCCGGGTGCGTAGGCGAAGCCTGCTCCACGGATTTCAGGGCCTGCGGCCCTGACTGTGTAGTAGCGCGCGCTAGGGGTTGATGGCGATCCGGCCCCAGTGGAATCGCTCGGTCGCCGCACGTCCGAGGTACGCCCAGCTCGCGAAGTAGACGTATACATCACCGCTCGTCAGTGCGGCGGGAAGCCGCCTCGCGGCGGGAAGCCCGGACGCTTCGAAGTACAACGTCCCATTTGCCCAGAGCCTCACCGCATCGCTGGTGAATTCGACCCGGAACCGATCTCGGCACGCGGTGTCGGGCTCAGCCGGCGCGCAGAGCCGGAACGCGGCGGCGAGCGCCGGCGACGCGGGCGCGCCGCCGAAGCTGGTGGTGGCCCCGTCGCTCCGTTCGCTCGACAGCTCGAAGATGCGGCCGCCTGCGTCGTACGCGCTGCTCAGCGCGGTCCGGTCCGTGTACAGCCGCAGCCCGACGCTCGGAGCGCCGCCGAAGATCCCGATCGCGTGGATCGGGTCCGCATCGAGCCCCGTTGGTGCACCGGCCGTCGTCACGACGATCTCCGGCCAGCCGTCGTGATACGCGAGCATGCCTGCGGCCACCTCGAACTCCACTGTCAGCCGGCCGTCGGCGAATCGGAATGTCCGGTCCGGCCGCACGAGCCCGCCGCCCCAATGCGTCGCAAGGAGCGTGTCTCGCCGGTCGCCCTCGTACTCATCCGGCAAGGCGCCGGTGCCGGCGACGTCCACCATCCAGTGGCCGTTGTGCACGAAATGCCGGGTCAGCGTCACCGTCGAGCTGCGTGCCGCATCGAACGCCCGATAGGTCGTCGGGAACCGGGCGTGGTCGAAGCCGCCATCGAATGCGTCCACCCACCCATTCGCGCTCGACCGGGCGGTGCTCACGCCGGCGACGAGCGGGAAACACCATGCGGGCGGCCCCGGCGGGATGGCCCCGAGCGGCGGTGCAGCGGGCTCGCAGGGGCCCATCGACGTCCGGTCCGCGATCGGATCGGGCATTCCTCCCAGGTCGTGTCCAGGCTGGACGACGACCGGTGGGCGGGGCGCGCCGGTCGGGATGGCCGCGGACGTCGAGGCGCACGAGACCGCGATCAGGACCACCGCACCCACCGCAGCAATACGCACTGCGAGGCAGTCTACGAACGGCGGCGGGCTCGAGGGTGGTATCACTAGGGAGCATGAGACCGGTCGCGCTCGCAGTCGTCGTCACCATCCTCATGTCGGCCTGCCAGAGTGCGACACCCGAGCCGACCCCGGCACCGGTGAGCGTCGCGCCGACCGCAACAGCGCTCCCGTCGGCCTCGCCTTCGCCGTCGCCGAGAACACCGCTCGGGGGCACGCTTCGGGTGGGCATCCCGGCCGCGCTCGGCTCGCTCGATCCGCGGGCCAAAGATGCGGACCCGCTCGTCGCGGGCCAGGTGTTCGAGGGGCTCACCGTCTTCGGCCCCGGTGGTCCCGTGGCGGCGTTGGCGACGAAGTGGCTCGTCGGGCCTGACGGGCGCACCTGGACGTTCACGCTTCGCGACGGCGTCGTGTTCCACGACGGGTCCCCGCTCGATGGACCGGCCGTGGCGAAGAGCTTCGGGCGGACCGACGACCCGATCATCGAGAAGGCCGAGAGCCCGGACGCGCGCACGGTCGTGCTCACGACCCGCGTGGCATACGGCCCGTTCCTCAGCGCGCTCGCGACGCTCCCATACCTGGTCGTATCCCCGGCGGCGAAGCTCGCGGGCACCGGAGCCTTCCGGATCCCCGCCGGCGGCGAGGCCGCGCGGCCGCTCGTGCTCGAGCGCAATGACCGCTACTGGCGGGCCGACCCGTCCGGTCAGAAGCTGCCGTACCTCGATCGCGTCAGCATCTCGTCGATCCCCGACCCGGGGACCCGTCTCGCGTCGATCCGAACGGGGAGCCAGGACCTCATCGTCGATCTGGCGATCAGCGACATCGGCACGATCCGGACGGATCCCAGCCTCCAGCTCGTGATGCGGCCGGAGTCGACCGTGCTCTACCTCGGCCTCAATCTCTCGGCATCGGGTGTCGACGACCTGCGCGTCCGCCAGGCGATCGCGAGTGGCCTGAACGCCCGCTCCATCGCCGATCGCCTCTACGGCGGCGCGGCCAGGCCCGCGTCGCAGCTCCCACCGCCGTCGGTGCTCGGCCACGATGACTCGCTGCTCGAATTCGCGAAGACCGACCCCGCCGCTGCGAAGAAGCTTCTCGCCGACTCAGGTCACGCCGGGCTGCAGCTCGATCTTTGGTACCAGCTCGGCGGGCCGGCGACCCTGCCGGAGATGCGCCGGATCGCCGAAGCGGTCGCGGCCGATCTGGGTGCAGCAGGGATCACCGCTGACACGAAGACCATCGACCCGGTCACCTTCGACGTTTCCGTCCGGGAGAACCGGTACCCCGCCTGGCTCGGCGTGGCATCTTTGGCCTCATTCGATCCGGACGAGCTCTTCGGCGCATTCATCCCGGTGGTCGTCAACGGTGCCGATCAGCCCACCGAGGCCGGCTCATGGGCGAACAAAGAGGTCGCGGGGCTGCTTCGAAAGGCCCGCACCGAGCCGGACCAATCGAAGCGCGCCGAGCTCTACAAGCAGGTCACCAAGATCGTCCAGCGGGAGATCCCGCGGATCCCGCTCGTGTGGAGCGCGCCGCTCGCCGCGGCCACGAAGAAGGTCGTGGACCCGAAGGCGATGTTCTTCGCGGAGATCGCGCTGGGCAAGTGACGCCTACCCTTTACCCACGATGATGGGCGGCGGCGGCATGCACATGATGTTCATGGGGAGCGGGGGACGCGAAAAGAAGCGTCCGTCGATCGCCATGTACCGCAGGCTCCTGCGGTTCGTCCAGCCATACCGGCTCAACCTGGTGCTCGCCGCGGTGCTGCTCATCCTCTCGACGGTCCTGAGCCTGGTCTGGCCGCAGGTCGTGCTGCGGGTCCTCGACCTTGGACTTCGCGACGGGGGCGTCCTCGACGCGCTCGTCCTGGTGCTCATCGTCGTGCTGCTCATCCGCGCCGCGATCGACGGCGTCCGCCAGTACGTCATGGCCTGGACCGGCGAGCGCGTCATCTTCGATCTGCGGATGGAGATCGTCCGCCACCTCCAATCGCTCTCGCTGTCCTTCTTCACCCGGCGCAAGACCGGGGAGCTCATGTCGCATGTGACGAGCGACGCGACGTTGGTCCACGGCGTTGTGACCCAAACGATCATCTCCGTGCTCGGGCAGGTCATGACCCTCGTCGGCGGCCTGGTGGTCATCTTCCTCATGAACTGGCGACTCGCGCTGCTGACCCTGGTCGTCGCGCCGCCGATCGGTCTGCTCGGCCAGTACCTCGGACGGCGCATCCGCGCCTTTTCCCGTGATGCCCAGGATGCGCAGGGCGAGGCCGTTGGCGTGCTCCAGGAGGCGATCGCCGAGGTGCGCACCGTGCAGGCGTTCACCCGCGAGGCCTACGAATCCGACCGGTTCCGCGAGAAGCTCAAGATCACGCTCGCGAAGGTCCTCGAGCGGGCCCGGCTCTCGGCCACGCTGTTCCCGCTCATCGGGTTCTTGGGATTCGCCGCCTCGATCGTCGTGCTCTGGTACGGCGGCCATCAGGTCATCAACGGTCAGGCGACCACCGGCGAGCTCGTCGCGTTCCTGCTCTACGCCGGCATGGTCGCAGGGCCGGTGGGCGGGCTCGCGTCCCAATGGACCCAGGTGCAGGAGGCCTTTGGTGCGGCGGACCGCATCTTCGCCCTGCTCGACACCGATCCCGAGATCCAGGACCGGCCTGGCGCCATCGTGCTGCCACGGTCCGACGGCCGCATCGCGTTCGATGGCGTGAGCTTCCGCTACGCGCAGGGGCCGCTCGTCCTGACCGATCTGTCCACGAGCTTCGAAGAGGGGAAGACCACCGCTCTCGTCGGTCCGTCCGGGGCCGGCAAGACCACGCTCGTGAGCCTCGTCGCGCGCTTCTACGATCCGACCGATGGTCGCATCACGATCGACGGCCACGACCTTCGCGACGTGACGGTCCGCTCGCTCCGCGAGCGCATCGCCGTCGTGCCGCAGGAGCCGGTCCTCTTCGCGACGACGGTCGCCGAGAACATCCGCTACGGCCGGCTCGATGCGAGCGACGCGGACCTCCACGCCGCCGCCGCGGCCGCGAACGCGTCGGAGTTCATCGATCGCCTCCCCGAGGGCTACGACACGATCGTGGGCGAGCGCGGAGTGAAGCTCTCCGTCGGCCAGCGGCAGCGCGTCGCGATCGCGCGCGCGCTCCTCCGCGTTGCGCCGGTGCTCCTGCTCGATGAGGCGACCTCGTCGCTCGACAACGAGAGCGAGTACCTGGTCCAAGAAGCCGTCGCGCGGCTGATGCTCGGTCGGACGACGATCGTCATCGCCCATCGCCTCACCACGGTGGAGGCCGCGGACCGGATCCTCGTGCTCGACCGCGGTCGCATCGTCGAGGATGGGACGCATGCCGTGCTCATGTCCCGCGAGGCGCTCTACTGGCGTCTCTACACGCGGGCATTCCGTTCTGAAGAAGGCGCAGCCGTCTCTGAAGAAGGCGCAGCCGCTGACAAGCCCGCCGAACCGGCCCTACCGATAGTGGTCGGGATGGATCCAGGGCGCGAGGCTCATGGCGACCAGATCCGCAAACGCGTCGGTGCGTGACACCGCCCCCGCGGTGAGCAGGCCGATCGCCCCGCTCGCGCTCTTGCTATCGGTCACACCGAACATGGTGTCCACGAGCGTGCCCAGCTCCGCGCCCGCGCGAAGTCCCGCCGCGAGCGCGGGTGGCAGCAGCATCCTTAGGCCGCTCGCGTATCCCTCGCGGCCGGACGGATCGACCGCAGCGACCCACGAGAGCAGCCACACCCGCTCGCCGTCCAGCTCGACCCCACCCTCGAGCCCGAATCCGATGTCCGAGGCGCCCGTCGCAAGGGCACGCCGGGCGCGCTCGATGGCGCCGGCCCGCGTGGCATCGTCGCCGAACGGCTGCGCTCCGGCGCCCGACGGCACGTCCTGAGCCACCACCGCGCAGCGTGGCGCGAGCTTCCCGAGCGCCTCGCGGACGGCCGCGACCTTGGCCGGGTTGATCGAGCCGACGGCCGCCCGGCGGAAGATGAGGGTCATCGGCCGAGCCTACGGAGGCCTGGCCGACACCGCGCCGAGGCGCTAGAATTCCGAGTGAAGTGCTCGGAAATCAGCTGATACCGACGACCCCGACCGCGTTCCACGTCTCGACCCGAGGCGAGTACGGGATGCGGCTCATGGTCGAGCTCGCGCGCCGGCACGGCGAGGGAAGCGTCTCGCTTCACGCCATCGCGGAGGGCGAGCAGCTGCCCGAGGCGTACCTCGAGCAGCTCGTCGCGGTGCTCCGGAAGGCCGGCCTCGTTGTCGGCAAGCGTGGCGCCGGTGGCGGCTACACCCTCTCGCGCGCACCCGAGGAGA
>JANLWM010000219.1:0-1537 GCA_031364525.1 Chloroflexota bacterium
GGTGCCGCCGGTCGCGACCCGGTCGGCCAGCGTGCGGAACGCGGGGCTCTCCTCGGCGCGTGCGAGGAGACCCGCGAGCACTTCGATCGGAAGTGCTGCGCTAACAGGATCAGCCATTGAAGTGAGTCATCGCCCGGCCGAGATCTCGCAGAGCGACCTCGACGGCCTCCGCGGCCCGGTCCATCGCCTTCTCGGCCGCGGCCTTCTCGTCCTGATCGAACGGCGATAGCACGTACTCCGCGAGATCAGAGACCTCGCGAGGCTCGGCCGGCGCGACGCCGACGCGGATACGCGGGAAGCCCTCACCGATCGCGCTGACGATCGAGCGCATCCCGTTGTGGGTGCCCGAGCTGCCCGACTGCCGGATGCGGATCGTGCCGAGTGGCAGGTCGACGTCGTCGAACACGACGATCGCGTCCTTTGGGTCCAGCCGGTATCGGTCCAGGAGCTTCGTGAGGGCGCGCCCGCTGTCGTTCATGAATGTCTGGGGCCGCGCGATCGCGATCTTGATCTCACCAAGGCTGCCTTCGGCGATGCGCGAGTCGGCGGCCTTGATCCCGAAATCCGCGCGGGCGCGCTTCGCCACCCGGCTCGCCACCGCGAAGCCGACGTTGTGCCGAGTATTCGCGTACCCGTCGCCCGGGTTCCCGAGCCCGACCACGATCTTGTCGACCCGGGGCGGGCTGCCACCGAAGAATTTGCGCACGCTCCTCCTGAACATGGAAATAGGGCCCAAGCCAAAACGGCCGGGGTCCTTGCGATCGCGTCTTCTCTTGATGCCACGATAGCGGGTCCGCACGAACATCCACGCTCGGCACCAGACTGTTAGTTGACACTTACGTAAGGAACGCCTATCACTGTCGACAGCACGGGGAGGTGCCAGATGACGAGTGACATGGTCCACGAGGTCGAGATCGCGGCCGCGGCCGCGACCATCTACAAAGCGATCACGACCCACGAGGGTGAGGCGGCCTTCTGGGTGACGGACAACGCGATCGAGGCAACGGTCGGGACCGAGGCGCAGTTCCGATTCAAGGGGGCGCCGGTCCCGCTGCGCATGCGGATCGACTCACTCGAGGCGGACAAACGCGTGAAGTGGACCTGCCTCGGGGAGTTCCCCGGATGGAAGGACACGACCGTGACCTGGACGTTGTCTCCCGGCTCGGACGTCGGCAAGACGAAGGTCGAGTTCCGGATGGGGAACCTGGGGAGGTATCCCGAGAAGGAGATCGGCGAAGTGAACTACACGTGGGGCCAGGTCGTGGCGCGCCTCAAGGGCTACGCCGAGACGGGCACCCCGCAGCCGCTCTTCCCCTAGGTCGCCGAGCTGGACGCCGCGCTCCGCGCGATCGCGGAGCCCCACCGTCGCGAGATCATCCGGCTGGTGTGGAGCGCCGAGCTGCCGGCCGGAGAGATCGCCGACCGCTTCAAAGAAGTGTCGCGGCCGGCGATCTCCCAGCACCACAAGGTGCTGCTCGACCCCGGGCGCCAGAGCGAGCGCCCCCGAGGGACGCCCCCGCGCTAACCCCCCCCCCCC